>JZWT01000031.1 GCA_000960885.1 Thermoproteus sp. AZ2
CCTCCTCAACCATGAGCGAGACCTTCGAGGCGTCAACAGCTTTGCTACTGCCCAGCGCGATTAAGTCGTAGGCGAGGGCCTTAGCCTTAACTAAGCGGTCGGGGCACCCAAGCCCTCTATAAGTGGTGAGGATGACCTTGGACTTCTCGTCTACGACTAGCTTGTCGTCTGAGAGGGATTCAGCGAATTTAATAAAGGCGTCAGGGTCGCTCGCCAAGGCCTCGGCCTCCGCTATGTGGGGAGGAACCCGCGGCTTGGGCTGAGGAGGATTTCTCTTAGCCATAGCCCTACCGAACCTCCCACAAATAAATTCTGCGTTATGGCGCCCAGCTACAAGAGGGCTCGTTGGGCGGCGGCTCCCTCAATAGGGGGTAGGGGTCTTTCACCTCTCTCATCAACTTTAGGGTGCCTCCCCTAAGCCTGGCCACGGCCTCGGCTAATATGCTCAACGCCACCTCCCCCGGCGTCTTGGCGCCTATGTCTATGCCGGCGGGGGTGCTGGCCCTAGCCCTAATATCGTCTAGGGGTACCCCAGCCTTTAGTGCCTGCGCTATGAAGTAGGCGGCCCTCTGCCTGCTGGCCATGAGCGCCACATAGGGGGACCCGGCCCTTAAGGCCTTGACGAATAGTGGCAAGTCGTGGGGGGAGCCGCCCTCAGTAGCTATCACGACGGGCGCCTTGGAGAGGAGCTCTTCGTCTATTTCGCCGGGCTCCAGCTCTATATCTGCCCCGCCTACGCCGGCCGCCGCGACTAAGTAGCCCATGGCCTTGGCGAGCTTGACTAAGGCCTTGGCCACTTCGCCGAATCCCACGACCACTATTAGGGGCTTTGGCTGGACCACCTCGGCCTCGACGCCGCCGGCGGACGCCCTGCCCCCCTCCTTGACGGCCCGCTCAGCCACCGCGAGGGCCTCCGCGTCGGCTATCCCGAAGAGCGGCCTCCCGTCCACTATTAAGTCTACGCCGCGCGGCGTCTTGACCAAGACGGCCGGCCTGTCCAGCGCGGCTAAGGCCTTGGCCAGCCTACAGAACGACATAGAATCTAGACGACTTAAACGGGGTCTCTCCTCTCTTGCCTAGGGCCAGATCGGCGGCGTATCTGCCAAGCGCGGGGCCGAAGGTCCAGCCCAGCCTACAGGCGCCCGTCGCGACCACTAAGCGCTCCCCCGCCTTCTCCACTATGGGGAGCCCGTCGGGCGTGCAGGGCCTATAGCCCACCGCCAAGTCGATGACCTCGGCGCTCCCCAACAACTTCTCGGCCCCCGCGAGCACGCGCGCCGCGGGCGAGTCGTCTCGGCTTGAGTCTAAGTCGAAGCGGCCGGTCGCCTTAACCCACTGGCTCAACGGAACGACTGCGACGCCCGTATCGGCTAAGTCTATGAACATGCCCCTAGGGGCCTTAGCCCTCAGCCTAAATCCGTAGCCCTTAAAGGGCGCCACGGGGAGCCCCAACAAGTCGGCGGCCCCTACGCCCGCCGCCACGACAACGACGTCGCCCTCTATCCTCTTGCCGCCGACCACCGCGTAGCCGTCGCCGACGGCCTCGGCGCTCGCCTTAACCACCTCGGCCCTAGCCTCGGATATGAGCCTCGCCGTAGCCAAGTCCGTGGAGAGCTTCGCCGCCTCTAAATACGCTATGGCCCGCCTCCCCGCGAACTCCGCTATCTCGAACTTAGGCTGTAGCGGGTCCCTCCTCAACTCCTCCGCCTCGGCCTCTACGTCCTCCACCAGCTCGTATAGGGGCTCCTCGGCGTAGTCGAAGTCGTTCTTCTCCTCGGCAAGCCTCCTATACTCAGCCCAAGAGAAGCGGCCCATCTCCTTCACGGACTCCCAGACCTCCTTCGGGGCCTCTCTGGCGTAGACCCTTATATACGCCGCAAGCCACTTGAGGTCGAAGCGCCTTATTCTGGCGTTGCCCCTAGCCAACATCTTTAGGTAAGAGGTGGGGTATCCCACTACGTTTATGCGGTTTATCTTAAACCTAGTGAACTCGAGTATACCCGCGGCCGCGCGAGAGCGCTCGCCGGGGTTGGGGTCGATAATCGTGACCGAGGCCCCCTCCCTAGATAGGTAATAGGCCGTAAAAAGGCCCACGACGCCGCCGCCGACAATTACCGCCCTCATGAAGAGATATGTGATATATAAAATAAGGCGCCGCCAAAAATTTAATAAAATGAGCTAGAAGGAGCGGGGCCGGGGTGGCCGAGCGGCCCAAGGCGCGGGACTTGAGGCCAAGCAAGTGATCCCGTCCCCGCAAGGGGGCGTGGGTTCAAATCCCACCCCCGGCGCCTTTTACAAATATCGGCAATTCGCCCAGGCGGAGCACCTCGTCGTCTTCTACCCACGGCCCCTCCACCCAGATAGCCGCTCTGCACACAACCTGTGCGCCCGCCGCCTTCGCCAGCTCCTCCAACGCCCGCATGGTGCTCCCCGTCGAGACCACGTCGTCTATAAGGCAGACGCGCCTCCCCCTGAGATAATCCGCCGAATCCCTGTCGAGGACCAGCCGTTGCTTCTCCTTAGTCGTTATGGCGTTGACCTCCACCGCTATGTGCCCGCCCATATATGCCTTGACGGACTTCCGCGCCACGACGAACCTCGGTAGCCCCAGCTCCCGCGCTACTCCGTACGCCAACGCTATGGACTTCGCCTCGGGGGCCAGCAGAACCTCGGGCCTATACGGCCTTATGAGCTCTGCGAGCCCCCTCGCGGCCGCGGCCAAGAACTCGACGTCGCCTAGGATCAGCTCGTGATCCGAGGCTATATACGCCTCGAGGACTTCGCCTAAGATTTCGACGGGCCCCAGCGGGATTATGGGCAGTTTCCTCTCGACGCCCGCGACCCTTACCGCATACGTCGCCTCGCCCCGATACTCGGCCACTCTCCGCATGGCCTATAATGAATTTCTTAAAATATCTTCGCAGCCTCCGCAAATATATTTGAATATTATTAAGCAATCAATTAATTACGCCGCGCCTATGGCGTCGGCGAATGCGGGCACTCTCTCGTCGTATTTAGGCCTCAGCTCCTTTAGCCTTTTCGCCTCCGCTAAATTCTCCTCCTTCCTCTTAAGCGCGTCTGGGTCCTTTACGAGCTCCTCGCCTATGGGCGTAGGCCTCCCGCCCGTCATATTCACGAAGGTGAAGTAGCCGCCGGCTACGTAGCGCCTGCCCCTTAAGCCGTAGGCGTATACCCTGAAGCCCACCTCTAGGCTAGTTTTGCCCACGTATACGACGTCGCCTCTGACCTCCACTATGTCGCCTATGTAGATGGGCCGCCGGAAGTTCATGGCGTTTACGCTCGCCGTGACGTATATATTGGGCTTGTAGTTGAAGGCGGCTATCGCCGTGAATTGGTCTAGGTAGTAGAGGAGCCTTCCGCCGTACATCACGCTGCCGTAGATAGCGTCCTCGGGCATGACCTGCAGATTGCTTATGGTGGGCATGTCGCCCTCGGCGGCCTCGCGCCTCAAGGCAGGCTCCACCTCCTCGCGCCACTTGGCGAAGTATTGGTAGAGGGCCCTCTCCCAGCCTTCGCCGGGCTCAAGCGCCCTCCCCACGGGCGCCGGCCTATCGTCTGGACCCAGCTTCACGAAGATCAGCCTAGCTATGGTGGCCAGCTGGACCCCCTCAGGCCTCTTGACGTAGGACTCGACGAGCGTGGTCATGCTGGACCGCCGCGCGTTTACGACCCACGCCCTATATACCACCACATCGCCCGACTTAACGGGCGTTATGAAGTGTATGCGGTCTAGGTAGCCCAACACCACGTGGGATTCGGCGAAGTTCATGGCGGCTATAGTGCCCGCGTCGACTATCCACTCCAGCATGTAGCCGCCGTACAGCGTCCCTATTGGGTTGACGTGTTTGGGGGAGACCAGGCGGATGAGCTCCGTCAGCGTATCGGATATGCGCATGGGGGAGGGCCTCTACAGCTCCTTAAAAGCCTTGGCCCGGCTCAAGCGTGGACCCGGCCTTAACCCTAGCCCTTGCGGGTATCAGCGCGCCGAGCTTGTAGAACTCCCTGCCCCTCACCTCTATGGGCCTAAGCCTCTCCCTCCCCACCCTTAACACGGACATCGTCAAGACGCCAGGCTCCACCACGGCCTCCTCGCCCACTACGCTGTAGGACACAAAAGCGCCTCTGCCCACGGTGGCCCTAGCCCCTATTAGGCTGTGGCTCACCTCGGCCGAGCTCCCCACCACGGCCTCGGCCTCTATATCGGCGAAGTTCCTCACCAAGGCGTGGGCCCCCACGAAGGCGCCCCGCCCGATGTAGGCCGGCCCCTTCACGACGGCGTAGTGGTCCACCTCGGCCCCCTCCTCTATCTTGACGGGGCCCTCTATCACCGCAGTTGGGCTTATCTTGGCGCGCGGGGAGATATAGGTGGCGTCGGGCATCACGTGCTCTAGCGCAGTTAAGAGGTCCACGGGCTCCTCAACCCTATGCCACCTCCCCGACCAGACAGCCACGGCTATCTTGCTCGCCTCGGCGGCTTTAGCCAGGAGCGGGGCAATGGAGGGCCCCTCGGCCGCCCTCAAGGCCTTTGCGGGCAGGAGGGCCAAGCCGCCGTATATGAGCTGGCTCTCGCCCCCCAGGCCCGCCAACAGCCCCTCGGCGCCCATGCTTATGGCCAAGCCCCTCGCCCTGCTCGGCACGGCCAACACGG
Organism: Thermoproteus sp. AZ2; assembly: GCA_000960885.1. GTDB lineage: Archaea > Thermoproteota > Thermoprotei > Thermoproteales > Thermoproteaceae > Thermoproteus. The sequence goes on from JZWT01000031.1 coordinate 4,670, forward strand.
CGCCCTCGGCCCCCGAAGAGGCGGCTGCCTCCACCAGCGCCCTTATGGCTCCTGCCTCAGTTATCACCGAGCCGTCGGCCACCAACGCCCTCTCGGCCGTGGGCGCCAGCTCGAGGGCCTTGGCTAAGGCGCTCTCCGAGGGGCCGGCCTCTACCCAGTTGTAGCCCTCCAGCGGCTCGGGCGACGCGACGTAGACGTCGCCGAACACCTGTCTCAACTCCTCGGCTATGTATTGGAAGAGGCGCCTTCCGCCCAGAGAGGCCATGGCCTTCGCGCCGCCGGTCAACGGCTTAAAGGCCTCCGAGGCCTCGTTGGCGACGACCAACGCGAGGGTCCTCATCACTCCACTGTGACGGTCTTCGCCAAATTCCTCGGCTTGTCGGGGTCTCTGCCCAGCCTCACGGCCGTGTAATAGGCCAGTAGCTGGAGCGGCACGACGAAGGAGGCGGCGTTGGTCATGGGGTCCATATTGGGCACCTCGAATACATATTTCAGCTTCTTTGTCAAGTCGTCGCCCTTGGGGACCACTCCTATCAACAACGCGTCCCTCGCCCTCATCTCGGCGACGTTGTTGAGCAGCTTCTCCTTGGCTGAGGGGTCTGAGAAGACGAAGACCACTGGGAACTTCTCCTCTACTAGGGCTATGGGCCCGTGTTTAGACTCGCCGGCCGGGTAGGCTTCGGCGTGGATGTATGCTATCTCCTTCAGCTTGAGCGCGCCCTCTAGGGCCACCGGCATCCCCAGCCCTCTGCTGAGGTAGTAGGCGTTTTTACTGCTCGCCACGTCCTCCGCTAAGGCCTTTGCGCTGCCCTCATTCAATTCTATAGCGCGCCTCACGACGTCGGGGAGGCGCTTGAGGCTGGACTCCTCGGCCGATACGTCTATCCCCAGCGCGCGCCCCACGGCTATGTGTAGGGCCGTCAAGAGCGCCACCTGCGTCGTGAAGGTCTTGGTCGCGGCTACGCCTATCTCGGGGCCGGCGCGGGTGTACAACACGTAGTCGCTTTCCCTGGCCAAGGTGCTCGCCACCACGTTCGTTATCGCTATGACCTTGGCCCCCCTCTCCTTCACCGCCCTCGCGGCCTTTATCGTGTCTATGGTCTCGCCTGACTGGGACACCGCTATGGCCACATCGTCTGAGTCGAAGACGCCCTCGTACGTAGCGTATTCTGAGGCTATTATGGGGTAGGCCAAGAGCTTGTAGGACGTCAGGCCGAGCTGGAACACGAGCCCGGCGTAGTAGGAGGTGCCGGCCCCCAAGACGTAGATACGCCTTGCGTTTAACAGCATCTCGGCCGCCTCGGCGAGCCGCCGCGGCTCCAAGCCGGCGATGGTGGAGGAGAGCGCCTCGGGCTGCTCGTGTATCTCCTTGAGCATGAAGTGGGGGTAGCCCCCCCTAAGCGCCTGCTCGGCGCTCCACGGCACTTGTTGGACGCGCCCGCTTATGGATACGGCGACTCCGTCGCGCTCTATGTATACGCCGGCGGGCGATATATACCCATATTCGCCGTCTCTAAGCGGGAGGGCGTTCTTCGTGTGGTCCAATATGGTGGGTATGTCGCTCGCGACTACGTTGTAACCGTCGCCGACCCCGACTATTAGGGGCGAGAGGTTTCTGGCGAAGAAGACCTTGTCGGGCTCTCCCAAGTCTACCACCGCCAACGCGTAGGCGCCCCTTATCCTAGACACGGCCTTCCTAAAGGCGTCCCACGGCGAGAGGCCCTCCCGCTCGTACTCCTCCATCAAGTGCGCGAAGACCTCCGTGTCCGTCTCGCTGGTGAAGACGTGGCCCTTGGCCGCCAACTCGGCCTTCAACTCCTCATAGTTCTCGATAATCCCGTTGTGGACAACCGCTATCCGGCCCGCGCAGTCCGTGTGCGGATGCGCGTTGGCTTGGCTCGGCTTGCCGTGCGTGGCCCACCTGGTGTGGGCAACGCCGGTCCTCCCCCTCACTGAGTCGAAGCCGTGGCGCCTGGCCACATCGGCGACTTTCCCCACGTCCTTCCTCACCACGAGGGACCCCGAGGAGACCACCGCTATGCCGGCCGAGTCGTAGCCGCGGTATTCAAGCCTCTCGAGGGCCCGGCGGAGTATTGCCCCGAGGGCGGCATCGGAGCTTAGCGCTATGCCGAATATGCCGCACACTGCCCAAATAACGGCTATTATTTATACCTTAATTCATACATGGAGCTCGAGGACGCCGTAGCCCTCCTAGAGGCCAAGGCCTCTAGCCCGAGCTTTAGGAAAGCCGTCGGGAGGTCTGTGGTTGAGGCCATAAATACTTTAATAGAACAATATAAATGTAATATTTTATTATCACAAAATTATATTTTAAAATTATTAAATGATTATTATATATTTGAATCAAGAATAAAAAGACTAATAGAACTCTATGAGGAGTTGAGCAGAGGGGCCTTGTCGGCGGTTTTGAGAGCCGCCTTAGGCGAAGACGCCGAATTGCCGGACGCCGACTACGGCCTGCTCTTAAGAGAGCTGGAGCAGTACAGAGAGGAGCTGTTCAAGCTGGCCGAGCTTGCGAGGGAGGCGGAGCGTCGCTGTCACTCCACCAGCTCCAACGCGTAGACGCCGGGCTTAGTTATGCCGAGCCTTTTAGCTAGGCAGGACTTCTCCACGTCTATTACGGCCAACATCCCGCGCCAATTCTTGACGAACTCCGTCGAGCCGCAGTTAGGGCACTGCGGGGCGTCCTCCGGCACTATCAGCTTACAATTCTTGCAGGCCTTATAGCCCGAGAGAGTGCGCTTGGCCCTGCTCATTTCTTAGCGGCGGCCGCCTTCTTCTCCCTAATCCACTCCAGCTTGCCCAGCCCGGGCGCCCTCATGGTCATAGTTATTCTGAGGGCTATGTCGTTGCCCTCCCTCTGCGGCACGTAGCTTATGCCGGTTATTCTGGCCCTCACCAGATCGCCCACCGACACCTTCCTCTTCGTCCTCTCCCCTATAAAGCTCTTGCTACTGGCGTCGAAGAAGATGTTGGGCTCCTCCATTAGGTGTATCTTGTTTATGAAGCCCAGGACGGGCCCGGCCCTCACCATTACGCCGACCTCCCTCGCGCTCTCGACTACGCCGTGCACGACCTCGCCGTCGAGGGGCATATATGTGAGGAGCGTGAACGTGGCGCTGTGATACGTTGCGCCGTCGCCGAATATAATTACGCCGTCCCTAGACACCTTGACGTCCACCACCGCCACGACCATGCCGAGGTCTCTGAAGGCCCTTCCCTCGTACCTCGCCCTGAGCTGGGCCCTCGCCACGTCCTCCAGCGGCTTTCCGAAATCGATGGGGGCTATCCTGACGTAGTCCTCGGCCTCAATTATGCGGAAAGGCATAGCCAGAGTGGAGAGGGGGATTATAAAGTTAGAGGAGCTCTAGCTCCCGGCCGTGGAATACGGCGACGCCAACCCCGCGCCTCTTGGCCTCCCTCAACAGCTCCTCGTCGCCCGATAGGACGAAGGCCCTCAGCCTTAGGGCTGCCCTTAAAACCGCGGAGTCGGCGGGCCCCTCCTCGGCGAGTATAAACGGCGAAAGGGCCCTTAAGAGCGCCAGGGCGACCCGTGCGGCCCTCTTCCTCCGGGCCAACGCGTAGATCTCCTCGAGGACTGGGTAGGGGACGTAGACCTCGTGGCCCAGCAGGGGGTCCAGCCCCAGCCTCTCCTCGACTAGGTAGAGCAGAGAGGACGTATCCGCCACGAGCCTCAAAGCCTCACTACGCCCAGCCCCAGCCTCTCAGCCGCCTTGGCGAAGCCGGCGATTTAGCGGACAACACCAGCTGGAGCCCCTTGCGGCGGGCCAGCTCCGCGTAGGCTGACAAGACTTGCTCGGCTAAATCCTCGGGCACGGCCAAATCCGCGTCGTCTACAGCCACCACGGAGCCCTCGTTCGCCAAGATCAGTTGGACTAGGACTGGCAAAACGGACTTCGTGAAGTTGCCGGCGTTGTAGGCGTTGGTCCAAGCGCCGCCCGACTTAATATACATGGCGATTCTGCCGGTGGAGACGAGGCCGACCCTCACGTCGTCGACGCCGGCTATCCTCAGCACTTGGTAGAGGGGGTCTCTGAGGGGCTCGAATTGGGGCTGGGCCAATATCCTCGATATTTGATGGGCCGTGTATTGGCCCTCGGATCCCACGCTCGTGGCCGGGAGCAGATCCACGTGGGTCTCGTAGGTGTATTTCCAAGCCGCCAGCCTCCTGCCGCTCACGAAGTAGTAGACGTCCTTAAGCCCTATCCTCAACTCCATTAGGGCGCGCTCGGCCCTCCTAAACCCCTCGTCCTCCACTGGGCTACAGGGTATGAGCGCGTCCTCGCTCAAAACGGCGTAAGGCGCTGTGCACAGCTCGGCTGTGCGCCCGCCGGCAAGCTCGGCGATGCCTCTATCGCCCCTCTTAATAAGCCTAGCCAAGGGCTTGAAGTCCTCGTAGACCGCTTGCTCTACGTAGCTCCCCTTGGTGGCGAAGGTGTAGCTGTACCCGAGGGCCCTGCCGCCTAAGTCCCAATGGGCCTCTATCGTGAAGGGCGCGGCTGTGTCGCCCCCTCTATGCACGTCCTCGGCCTCGTGGATGATTAGGAGGGGCCCCTCGAAGAGTATCCACTGCTCCCCGCGGCTCTGCATAAGCATAGACAGAGCCTCGAGGAGGGAGGTCTTGCCGGAGTTGGGCGGGCCGAACAACACGGAGTTGCCCTTAAAGTCTACGCACCTATCCAAGGCCCTAAATCCCCTCGCGCAAAGCCTTAATAGCTCGACCACCCCCCGCATAGCCCCGGTATATAAATATCCGCCGGCTAGTCGGCCCAGCACGCCTTAAGCCTACGTCGTGCGCCTCAACGGCAAGGGCGCGCCTAGGTAAAACGCCTAGCTAAATCCTCCGCCAGCCTGCGCAGAGCGTCCTCCAGCTCCTTAGAGGGAGTTGAGGGGTCGATCTCCTTACACATGGGCACTAGGTGGACGTGGAGGTGGTCGGCGACGCCTGCCCCCGCAACGCGGCCTATGTTTATGCCGACGGCTATATCACCGCAGCCGACGGCCTCAGCTATTACGGCCTTAGCCCTATAGGTCGACCGCAACAGCTCGGCCAGCTCCTCGTCGCTCAGCTCGACTAAGTCGCCGACATGCCTATAGGGCGCGACCATGGCGTGGCCCCACATATAGGGGAAGCGGTTTAGTAGCCCGAAGACGTGGCGTCCTCTGAAGAACACCAAGTCCTCTAGGTCCCGCTCGGGGGCCTCGGCGTATGCGCAGAAGAAACAGCCGCTCCTCCTCCCCTGGGCCGAGTCCAATATATACCTATACCGCCAGGGCGTGGCGACTATGCGGAACACGGCCGTTGGACCGCATAAAATAATTACCTCCTCTTAATTATAAAGCGGTCCTTCACCACGTCGTACACCACGACGAAGCCCTCCGGCAACATCTGCGCAAGCTCGGCCTTTTCCTTAAAGCTTAGCTTGACGCCGTAGGCGTTTAGGAGCTCGTCTAAGTCGACGTAGTCGGCGGCCTTCAGCGCCACGAGCTTCGCCAATGCCCTCAAATCCATGGAGCGGCGGGGGCATAACTATTTCTAAGCAACATTTAATGTGCTCTCCTTCAATACCCCGTCGGCCCTAGCGATTGGGCGCAGAGGAGGCAGGCTGGCGGTATTAGACCTAGAGTCCTCGAGGGTGTACGAGGAGGCCCTGCCCGCCGATGTGGATTTGGCCGAGGTGGGCGTGGAGGGCGTAGAGGTCAGAGGCCATATAGCGCTGGCCTCGTTCTCGACCAACATAGTTAAGGCGGTTGCGGTAGACGGCGAGGCGTACACGTTAGACTCTAGGGGGTTGGTGAAGCTCAAGCGCGCGAAGGTGTCGCTGAAGAATATAAAGATGAGGGAGTTCGGCCCTTGGGACGACGCGTACAACAAGGCGTTGCTCATCCTAAAGGGCGAATCGGCGCTAGTCCTAGGCGCGAGCCGCGCGGGCGCGCTTCTGCACCTGAGCTTCGCCGGATCGGACAAGGCCCATATAGACGCCGCGTTGAGGGCCGTGGAGGAGTTGAGGAAGTTCGGCGATGTGTCGATTACTTGCTCCTGCCGCCTCGGCCCCATGCCCCTCGAAATATTGGCTAAGAACAAAAACGAATACATCCTAGCCAAAATATACATGAATATAGCGAGCGACTACGGCCAAAAGGCGTTGGTGATCCGGGGCTCCGGCGGCAATATCTCGAAGAGGTTTACGGGGCCTTTGGCGGAGCTCAATAAATATATCGCCGAGGTTTTTTGACGTGGATAGGGTAATCGTGTTGGCGGGCGGCTTCGCGACTAGGCTCAGGCCGCTCTCTTACACGAGGCCCAAGCCCCTATTCCCCATATTGGGGAAGCCCCTAATAGATTGGATACTTGAGAGGGCTAAGGACATAGCCCCCGTCGTGATATCGGCTAGATACCTAGCCGACATGATAAAGTCCCACATAGCGGCGAGGTGGAACGGCGCATCGGTGGTGGAGGAGGGGAGGCCCTTAGGCGATGGAGGGGCCGTCGCCTATATAGCGGATATGCTCAGCCTATCGTCGGTTATGGCCATTAACGGAGACGTCTTCACCGACATGGACCTAAAGGCGGTGGCCGAATACCACAAGAGGAAGGGGGGAGCGGCCACTATAGCCTTCGTCGAGGTCCCCGCCGAGAGCTTGAGCAAATACGGCGTGGGGGTTATGGACGACTCGTTGAGGCTCGTGGACTTCGTCGAGAAGCCCAAGGAGCCCCCAGCCGGTAGCAGGCTCGCCAACGCCGGCGTATATATCTTCGAGGAGGAGGCCTTGAGGGAGATCCCTAGAAGGCCCGGCGAGGTGAAGATAGCTAAAGACGTAATGCCGGCGCTCCTCAAGAAATACGACGTCTACGTCTATGTCCACAAGGGCATATGGCTCGACATAGGCACTCCCCAGGACTATTTAAGGGCGAACTTCGTCGCGCTCGACTCCTTCGGCTCCACGGCCCCGCGCGGAGCGGAGGTCGTGCCGCCCGTGTACATAGCCGAGGACGCCGAGGTGGGCAGAGGGGCCGTCGTTGGCCCCTACGCCGTCGTGGGGCCCGGCTCAAGGATAGGGGAATACGCTAGGGTTAGGAACAGCGTGTTGATGGGCAGGGCATACGTGGAGTCCGGCGCATATATATCGGGCTCGATTATCGGCGACGACGCCTACGTGGGGAAGTGGGCGAGGGTTATGGAGGCCGCCGTAGCCGACGGCGTGTATATAAGGGACGAGGTGTATGTGGGGAGGGGCGCCAGCATAGGGCCTAATAGGGAGGTGGCTGAGGACGTGCCAGAGGGGGCCACTCTGCCCTAATCAGCGCTTTTAACCGTCTTCACGCCGCCCTCTGACAGCCTGGCATCATCACGTCGAGTTCAAGCGCCTAAGTATATAACGTATCGCGGCGGCTACGTCTACGCGCGCCTCCAGCCTCTTCTTAAGGACGTTGGGCACCTCCACCACTATGCGGTTGCCCCTTATAGCCACGACCGCCGTCGAGGTGGGCGAGATATAGGGCTTGAACACCAAGGCCTCCCCCTCCGCCTTGATGGTCCCCGTGAAGGAGTAATAGCGGGATTTCACGGCCTTGCCTATAAACCTCATGAGCTTGGTCAAGGCCCTCGCGGCCTTTACTACGCCTTCGTCGTCTATCCTCTCCTCCCTGCCCTTGGCCACGACCGCCGCGTATATGTCGCGGGAGCCCGGGTAGTATTGGAGTAGAAATGCCTTCCCGCCCTTGATTAAGGTAATAGATTTGACGTAGGGGCTTGTGACTATAGATAGGAGGGGCTCCTCAGAGCCTCTCGAGGGGCTCGACTCCATCAGGGCATTTATATTGGTATTTCTTCGCGCAGACCTCGCAGAATAGGTGGCCCGTCTTCTTACATAGATATCTGTCCTCGTAGAGGTATAGCCTCCTCCCGCACCTATGGCATCGGCCCACCATTAACGTCTTGATGGGGTAGACCACGAGGAGCGGGGTTTAGGCCGGTTTTAAATATTTGGCCCTCACTACAACTCTATCGCCCTCCACGGCGATTTTGGCGGCGCCGACGGCTAACGTGTACGCTAAAAGCCTATTTGGATCTACGCCGGCCTGCGACGCTCTCTCTAGGAACGACTTGAGGTCCTCCCCGTCTTTGATCTCCACGGCGGGCAGCACGGGGACGTCTAGGCGCAGTATGCCCTTTACCACGTATTCCAGCTCTTCGTATATCGCCGATATGCGGCCGAACACGTTGATCAAGGCGCCCAACTGCTCCTCGATTCTGCGGGCCAGCTCGGCCAGCTCCTCATCGCCGTATTTCTTAGCCGCTCTGTCCAGCTCGCTCAACGACTTCGCCAAGTCCCTGACCAACTCCATATCTTCAGGACTCGGTCCAGCGTATTAGGGTGAGTTTTAACGAGGAACTGCAACTTGGAATACGCCGGGTATAATACCTGGTCCACTACGTCGCTCCAGCCTATCTTCAGCAGAGCTCTCGCCAAGGCGTCCGATGCGGCGTAGAAATCCGCCTCGTATTCGTAGAAGCGCAGTAGGGACGTATATAACAGAGATGCGCCCAAGAGGTGTAGCCCTATTAAGAAGAGGGAGATGTCGGCGTAGACGTAGTCTATGAGGTATACCCTCAAGGTGTATTCGGCCATCATGAAGAGGAGCAGTTTATACATGTGGTGATACTTTAGGTGCCCCTCCTCGTGGCGCAATGCGGCCTCCAGCTCCTCCGGCTTGAGCTTAGCTAAAAGGCCGGTCGTGGCTATTACGAGCTTGCCGAAGGGGATTTCGTAGGACAACGCGTTGGCGGCCTTGTCCTTAGTTAGGCATATATTCCCCCTGAAGAAATAGGCCTCGTATTCGCCTAAGGCGTCGGGGTTCTTTAAGACCTCCTCCTTATGCCTCCTTATGTACTCCACGTCGTTGCTCCTAGTCTTTATCACCGCCACGTAGTCCGGCCTAATGCACTTGCCCCTTAGGTAGAAGTAGAGGGAGAAGTAGCTGATGAATATGGCGGAAAGCCCGGCGGCCAGCTGGACCCCTAGGTGTTTCACAGCCAGCGCAGGGGGGATAGAGAACAAAAAGGGGAGTAGGTAGAGGAGGGGGTTTATCTTGAACTCGGGGGGCTCCACGAGGCGCCCGTTCTTCCACGCGCCTACGACGGCGACGTTGTAGTCCTCCCTCCTTATCATGCGCCTCAAATATACTAAATAGGCGGCCCTCTCCCTCAAGCTCCTAAGCCTCGGCCTCAAGACGTCGATGGCCCTCCCGTCGACTCTCAAATATCTGCCCAGCGCTGCTACGTCTCCCGCCCCTAGCCCAAGGCGTTTGAGCTCGTCGGCTATGGACACGTGGAGAGGCCCGCCGGAATATATAACGGCGGCAATTAACGCGGCCGCATACGTCGGCGTCCTCAGCCCCTTAGGCGACGCGGCCCAGGTCCTCACGAGATTCGAGTGAGGCCCAACTCGGAGAGAGGCCCCTCATGCGCCCCCATTCTTTATCGTTGGACCGCCTCAGCCGCTCTCGCTTAAGCATTATAATTATTATTTTTTATTGAAGTCTCCCCCCTTTTAACGTTAATTTAAAAAATATATTTAGCGGGCTCAACCTCTTTATGTCGATTAAATCGTTTATAAAAAGGCCTCCTATATCGCTGCCCCCCACGGCGAAGCTCAGAGACGTGGTGAGGGCGATGGCCGAGAACAACGTTGGCCTAATTGTAATTGTCGAGGGGGATAGGCCGGTCGGCGTGGTGTCAGAACGCGACGTCATAAGGGCCTTGGCTAGGGGCATAGGCCTTGACGCGGACGTAAGAGCCGTTGGGACCTTTGAGGGCCTAGTCGAGGTGAAGCTAGACGCACCAGTCTACGACGTGGTGAAGGCCATGAGGGAGAGGGGCATCCGCCACGTGTTGGTCGTAGACGACGAGGGGAGGTTGAAGGGCGTGGTCTCAGTCCGCGACATGATAGAGGATAGGGCCATCGTCGAGGCGTGGAAACACGCTTGGCCCACCACAGACTTCGAGTCGCCGCCTTGACATGAGGGTTAAGGACCTAATAAAGAAGGAGGTGCTCACCATAGAGTCGACGGCCACGTTGATGGACGCGGCCGAGAAGATGGCTAGGCTGAACGTGGGCCTATTAGTCGTTGTGGATAAGCGGGGCGAGCCCGTCGGCGTAATAAGCGAGCGCGACATAGTTAAGGCCGTAGCCGATAGGCTACCCCTAGTGGCCGAGGTCGGCGAGCTCGCCGCAAAGAACATCATAACTATCGACGCGGATGCGGACGTCCATCAAGCCGCGAAGATGATGCGGGAGAATTGGGTTAGGCATTTGGCGGTGGTCGAGGGCGGGAGGATAATAGGCGTGATCTCCGTCAGAGATCTGCTGGCCGACGAGGCGATAGCCGCCATGGCGGAGTCCCTAAAGCCTAAGGAGCCTCCTAAGGGCTAGGGATATGGGGTTCCAGTAGTTGTTGAGGAGGGGCATGTGCGGGTAGTCTATAAATACGGCGTCCTCTATAGAGACGCCGCCTTGTATCAACGCGGCGGCCAGCTCTAAATACCCGGCGGCCGCCGGCGTATTGCCCACTATTTGGACGCCCACTATGCGCGACGTCTTCTTATCCACAACGACCTTCACGTGTAGGGAGTGCCTCTTGGCGCAGTAGAGAGGCCTATCGCTAGTGGAGATGTAGGCGGACTCAGCGTCTATTTCGGCGGCCTTGGCCTCGGCCTCCGTGAGGCCCGCCTTGCCGAAGTAGTAGCCGGAGAAGGCGCTGATGGAGGAGCCTATGGCGCCCTTAAAGGCCACCCTGCGCCCGAGAGCTGCGTTTATGCCGGCCACTAGGCCGGTCTTAACCGCGACGCCCGCCTGGGGCATCCACTGCGGCCCGCCCGTCAATGGGTTGTAGACCTCTACGGCATCGCCGGCGGCGTATATGCCCGGGGCGCTCGTCTCCATATATTCGTTGACCTTTATCGCCCCTGTCTTGCCCAGCTCGACGATGCCCTTGACCAAGTCTACGTTGGGCCTAGCGCCCGTGGCGAAGAAGACGAAGTCGACCTTATAACAGCCGCCCTCAGCCTCGATACACTCCACGCCGTTGCGGGAGCCCCTGAGGCCGTTTATCCTCTCGCCCAGGTGGAGCTCAACGCCGGCCTCGCTCAGAGCCGAGTGTATTATGCCGGCAAGCTCCGGGTCGAAGTATTTGGCTAAGGGCATAGGCGCCGCGTCGAATAGGAGTACCTTTTTGCCGGCCCGGAGCAGAGAGTCGGCGA
>JZWT01000032.1 GCA_000960885.1 Thermoproteus sp. AZ2
GTCCTGCGCCGGGTATGACCGCCACCTCTGCGCGCGGGAACAGCCTCTTAAGCACCGGCGCGGCCTCGCGCGGAGGGCTAATCTTATCCTCTTCGCCCCAAATCGCCAGCAGAGGGGCCCTCGCGCCTGGGGCCAGCCTCGCCAACTCCTCGTTGGTTAGCCCAACCGGGCCCACCACGACCCCCGCGGCGGCTGGGAGGCCTAGGGCTAAGTACCACAATAGGACCTCGCCGGACATGGAGGGACCCACGACGGCCGGCCCGCCTAAGCCCAACGAGTCTAAGATCTTCCTCAAAAACTCGGCGTAGCCTCTGGCGTTCAGCCTCACTCTTCCCGCTCTTAGACTTAGCCCCATAGGGCATATCGATGGCGTAGACGGCGTATGTCTTGGCTAGCTCTTGGGCTATGCCGGCTCGAAACCAGTCGTCGGAATTGAAGGAGTAGCCGTGGAGGAGGACGAACGGCCTGCCGGCGCCCTCCTCGATATACCTAATCCTAACCCCCTCAACTACTACTGCCCTCTCCTCCATGGACCCTAGTCTTCATGAGTGAGAAGTTGTCCCCAGCGCCTAGGACGGATAGGCCTGTCCTAGACGGGAACATCTCGACCCACAGTATTTTATGCGGCGCCGTCAAGTTGACCCTGCGCTCTATCCCCTTAGCTATGTAGTCTATGACCGCAAGCCTATCGTACTTCACGCCCCTCTTCCTCAGCTCTATCTTGAAGGTCTCGTCGACGGCTATGTATTTAGCCGCCAGCTCGGCCGCGGCCCTAGCCACCTCGTCTAGGTCCGTCTTCACCACGACCATAATCGGCGTAGCCCTGAGCACATATCTAGGCACGTAGTAGCCCGAGGACGTCATCTCGGCGAGTCCCCTGACGAACTCGATCGAGTCGCCGTCCACCTGCGCCGTCAATAAGCCGTCGAAGCCGGTGAACCACACCTCCTTTACCCGCCTCCCTAGCATGTCGCCTATTTTATATAGCTCCTCCATGCATTGCCTCTCTTGGCGCCAGCCCGTGGCGACGACTAGGTTAAACGCCATGGGCTATATGCCGTAGATATTTATTTTTGTTTAGGCCGCTCCGCCGGCAACACCTTGTCGTCCGGCGTGACCTCAAACAAGCGGAGCCGCACGCCCCAGTTTATGAGCCTCCTAATGGCCGCCTCGTCGCAGTAGCCGCTGGAGCATAGGAGCTCCTCGACCTCCTTCAACTCAACTTCGCCCCTCTCCCTCAGCGCCTTTAACAACTCTGCGAAGGGGCTCATCTCGGCGAGCCTCTGCCCCAGCTCCCCCTTTACGTCGTCTAAATCGCCTACGGCCCAAGACCTCCCCAGCTCCGTCAGTTGGAGATCCCCTTGCTCGGCCTCCACTAAGCCCAAGGCCTTGGCCGCCTCTATCGCCAGGCTCAAATCGCCTAAATCTATCTCCACCTCTTCGTCTACCTTATAGGCGTCTACTCTGCCCCCCATCGCGTAGAGCACTCTGACTAGGCCGGCTACTTGGTCCAGCGACGCCGGCGGGAATTGAGGGCGGTGATGCTCACCCATTCAGCAATAGATCTAGGGCTTTCTTCTCCAGAGAGCCCAGCTCCGACATAAGCGCCCTGCAGCCGGCGTCCTGTCTCTCTTTGCACAACGCGTAGGTCCTCAGCGCGTCCTCAGCCCCCTCCACGCTCCTCCTCCTGGCCAGCTCCTTCAGCTTCTTAGCCTTATCGGCCACGCACTCCCTATCGGCCTCCTCGAGCACTTCGGAGCCCCTATCGCTGTGGAGGTAAAGCCTAATGGTGCAAGTCTCCGCAATATAGGAGACCTCCGCCTTTTCGGCCCGCGCCTTTTCTGTGCGCGATATATAGGCCAAGAGCTTAGCGGCGAGCTTAACGGCGCTACGGCTGGGGTAGGCCAAGAGCGAAAGCGCGATGCGCCGTACCTCGGCCACCTCCTCCGGGCTCAGCTCCTCCGGGCGCTTGCTCATGAGCTCCTCGAGCCTATCTAGATCCTCGTCGGTTATATTGCCGGGCTTGACCACGGCCCTTAGCGCGCCCTCCTCCTCGGCCGATATGACGCCCCGCGCGCCGAGCATCGCCACGAGGGCGTCCACGAAGGACGCGTTGGTCACTCTAATCCAGAGAAGGCTGGCGTACATTGGGTATATCAAGGCCTCGAGCGACTTGATAGACCTATATAGCTTGAGCAATACCGCGGCGGCAAGCGCGACGACTATGACGAGAGCGAGGAGGGCTAAATCCACATGCCCTATTAGGCCCCAATTTAAATGTTGGCCCAATCGCTACAAAGCTCTATTCTTTTATCGAAGACGACCCTCCCCTCTTCGAACCTAAAGCGCAGGACGTCGACGGAGGCCCCCGCGCTTACGAGCTCGGCAAACGCCCTAGAGAAGCGGGGGTCAGTCCTCCAATTCGGCGAGAAGCACTCGGCGTCGGGCCTCATGACTAACACCACAACCCTGGCCTTATAGCCTGCCTCTAAGAGGGCCTTCAGCAAGCCCATGTGTTCAGCCCCACGCCTAGTGGGCGCGTCTGGGAATAGCGCTCGGCCGTTTTCCACCAGCGTGCAGCCCTTAACCTCGACGTACTCGTCGCCCAGCTTGAAGTCAAGCCTCCTCCCGCCGACCTTCACCTCCCTCTCGGCGCCTGGGAGGAATAACGCGGCTATATCGCTGTGTATTCTGCTGTCCGCCACGACCCAAACCCCGTTGGGGGCCTCTATGGCGGTTATGGAGCAGTCCGTCTTAGCCCCCCTCGTCGGCCTTACGAGGGCCTTCGCCCCGCGCCTCACCAGCTCGGGCAATCGGCCTGGGTCGTGGAGGTGGCACAGCCTCTCCCGCCCCCCGTCGACGACCCTCACCACAAAGCGGTTGGGCCTCTCTAGTATTTCGACGGGGGTGAGGGGCCCCTCGAAGACGTAGACCACGTCGCCGGGGGATGGCATAGAAAGGTTTAATTATAGATATTTAGCCGCGGCCATGCCTAAGCAAGACGTGCAAGTGAAGGAGCTCGGCGAAATAAGGGGCTACAGCGTGGTGAAGACCGTCCCCAATAGAGCCGCGCTCGTGAACGACTTAAAGCCCGGCGTAATATTGATCTTCCACGGCAAGGAGGGCGGCAATATGGTGGTGGAGGTCTTCACGCCGGATCAAAACGGCGATAAGGTCCTCCCGCCGCTGAAGGCCGCTGCGTATAAATTCGCTGGCTCTTCGGATAAGGTGGACAACGCGTACGCCTCTGTGTTGTTCTGGGCCTTAAACAACGGCGTATCTCTAGGCTCGCCGACTAGGGAGGTCTACTTAAAAGTCGATAAAAATCAAAGCCCTCCTGAGGTCGAAGTAGAGGTCCAAATACCTATTTCTTAAGCCCCCCGCCTAAATTCTTCAGCACCAATAGGAATAGGTAAAGGCCGCGCCTCACGTCTTCGTCGCGGAGGAGCGCGTTAGTTATATCGATTATCCCAACGCGGGCTCCCCTGGCCTGCTCTTGCGCCGCGGCGAGCCCGGCGGCGACTTCATCCAGCATCCGCGGCGCCTCGTTCAAAAGATAGACGGCGCCGGGGCTCATAAACGCCTTGGCCGCCTCGCCCAAGGTCTCGGGCTCTAATAGGTGCATTAACGTGTCTAAGAGGCCGGACGCCTCGAGCCTATCCAGCGCGGACAGCAACTTCTCCAGGGCATCGGCGTGTTTGGACAACGAGGCCAAGAGGGAGGCGAGCCTATCCAGTGAAGTCGCCGAGACTATTAGGCCCGTCGTCAAGGCCGTCTCCGCCAAGCCCCTCACCACCTCTGGGTCGAGCAAATGGTCTATTGCGTCTAGAAGCCCCAGCCTATCGGCCCTCTCTAGTATAGACAAGAGCTTTGTCAACGCGCTTAATGAGCTAGGGCTTAGGGCCCTCTCCAAAGCCTCTATTGCGGCCTCCTCTTGGCTAGCCATAGAATCTCCTCAGCTTAGCTGGCCTCGTCGCCTCGAAGTACGCGTCTATTATGGGGTCCCAGAGCTCGGGGTATTTTATCATGTCCCAATACGCGGCCGCGAACGCCATCTTGGCTAAGTGGGAGAAGCGGGATGGCGGCAGCTTCACGACGGGGTTTTCGAAGTCGCTTATCACGAAGGTACCTAGGCCGTAGCCTAAGTCGAAGGGACAGTTGGTGCGCCCCGTGTTGCGCGCGTCCTCGCCTAAAATCCTCTTCACCACCACAGTCGCTTGTAAATGCGCAGTGACGCCGGTCTTCGCCACAGGCACCGCCGAGGCGTCCCCTATCACGAAGGCGTCGTCGAAGCCCTTTATATTATTCGTGTATTTGTCGGCTTGGACGAATCTATCCTGGGTCAATACGTCGGGCGGCGAATATTTTATGTCTGCGCCTGCGTGGGGCGGTATGACCACCAACGCGTCATATTTCAACTCTTCGCCCTCCATAGAGACCGCGACTTTTTTCTCGTCGTCGATGTGGTCGAGCGTGAAGAAGGTCACATACTCTATGCCCCTCTCCTTAAGCAACGGCTCCACCACCTCGTTCATTGGCTCCGCCGGGTAGGGCCTCGGGTAAGGCGAGGCGAAGAGCACCCTCACTCTATCTCTCAGCCCCCGAGATCTGAAGAACTCCTCAGCCAAGAACACGCCCTCTAGAGGTGACGGCGGGCAGCGATATGGGTCCCCTCCGACTATTACGGCGAAGGTCCCCCCCTTTAGTTTATTTATAGTGTCCCAAACCCTCCAGGCGTTGGCCTCGGTGGAGTGGTAGTCCCCGTACTTCTCCACGGCCTTATCCAGCCCCCCTATCACTGAGTAATTAGGCCCCGAGCCCGTGGCCGCTATGAGGTAGTCGTATTCCACAGCCTTGCCGCCCTCCAGCTGGACCCGCCTATTGGCTAAATCGACGGCCTCCGCCCTGGCTTGGATAAAATTTACCCCCGGCCTCAACAAAGACCTTATCTCGGCCTTCATGGGCCTCCTAGAGCCCTTAAAGGCTATGTAGAGCAGCCAAGGCCAGTAGTAGTGGTAGGGCTGGCTATCTATTACAGTTACGTCGAATTCCTCCAGGGGTAGCCTATTGGCGGCTATGGCCCCGCCCGCCCCTCCGCCAATTATTACTACCCTTTTCTTCATTTCTTGGCGGTGACCTTAATCACGGCTATGTACGTGCCCCCCTCCTGCCTAAACTCTAGTAGCTGGTTGCCGGTGCGCTTAACCCAAGCCTCTACGTCCGGCTTAAAGCCAGGGTCGGTCGCCAAAACCTCTATTACGTCTCCGTTCTTGGCGCTCCTATATGCCTTGACGAGCTCGGTTATTGGGCCGGGGCACGCTATGCCCCTTGGCGTCGACCCTAATTCTATTCTCGGCCATGCACAATTTGCACTAATCGCCTTATATTTCCTATTAAACGTATTTATGTAATAAGGCATATATTAAAAGAAAAGCGCATCGCTTATGCCGGATAAAGTCTCGATGATAGTATTCAGCGGCACCGACGATAAGCTGATCCCCGTTGGCGTGATATCGCAAGCGGCGGCCGCGCTGGGGTATGAGGTACAGATATTCTTCACGGGGTGGGCCATGTTCAAGCTGTTGAAGGAGCCTATGCCCGAGACTTGGCCCAAGGAATTCGAGGGCATGGTCCCCAAGCTAAAGGAGGGTCTCGCCAGGGTAAAGGCGCCGAGCTGGAAAGACATGTTAAAGGAGGCCAAGAAGATGGGGGCTAAGGTCTACGTCTGCTCCCTCATGGCGGAGGCCGCCGGGTTGAAGAAAGAGCACTTCGACCCCTCATTAGTAGACGATATCGTCGGCGTCACTACCTTCTTAGAAAACGCAAGGGGAGGCCAAGTATTATTTATATAAGCGACTAAAAACAGCCATTAAATAGCCTTTTTTAAGGCCCGCCTATTATGCCGGCGACTTTGGGGTAGGGCCTCGCCTCCCAGACGGCTCTAAGCCCGCAGAGGTATCTGGTCAGCCTCTCCACGCCGATCCCGAACCCGGCGGTCTGGAGCGGGTAGAACTCCTTGGCCATTTGCAGGAACCACGAGTATTTGGCGGGGTCCTCGCCGCCCTCCCTAATCCTGGCCACTAGCCTCTCGGGCTCGAACTCGCGCTCGGCGCCTGATATAGCTTCGCCGAAGCCCTCGGGGTAGAGCATGTCGAAGTCCCTCAGGACGCCCGGCCTCTCGGGGTCTTCTCTGTCGTAGAAGCCGCGGGAGCCCCTGGGGTAATCGTAGACGAAGACGGGGGAGTCGTGATATGCCGAGAACAACCTCTCGCAGGGCCACATGAGCTCCTCCTTCGGCGGGTTTTTACAACCTGCCTTGTTCACGAACTCGACGGCCTCTTTGTGCGTATAGCGCTTGAAGGGCCGCTTGAACTCCGGCAACTGGCGCCCCAGCTTCTCCTCCAACTCCTTCCCGTGCACATCCCTTATATACTTAACCACGTAACTCACTAAATCCTCGGCTAAATCCATGGCGTCATGGTACGTCGCCTTGTACATCTCTAGGTCTAGCTGGTAGAACTCGACTAAGTGGCGCCCCGTATATATGCTGTCGTTGGGCTCGAGGCGTATGTTGGGGCTGACGAAGTATATCTTCCCCAAGACGGCCGCCATGTATTGCTTATATAAGATGGCCGAGGACATCACCTTATACTCAGCCCCGTAGAAGTCTATGGTGGCCTGCTTGGCGCCCCTTATGCCGGGGTCTGTGACGGGCCCTATAATCGGCGAGAGGACCTCGACGAAGCCCTTGGAGTCTAGGTATTCCCTGAGGGCGCGGAGGGCGCTCGCCTGTACCCTAAAGACCAGCTTGTACTTATCCTGTTGGGCCCATCGCCAGCTGCGCTTGACCCACTCCTCTAGCTCCTGCTTATACTTCTCCTTGTCCACCACCATTTTTTCGAACTCGAGCACCGAGGGGTGGAACCGAGGCGAATCCATTAGGCCCGCATGCCCCCCAGTATATTAGTTAAATAGGTACTATGTACTTCTTAAACCGGTGATAATAAGTATAATGTGCTAGACTCATCGGGGCTAATGATACATGCACCTCTTCTCGGCCGCGTTTAAAAGTAAAAAGAACATGAATATTTGATCAATTATTGAAGGGACATCGTGGGATATTAAACATATATGACTGGGATTTAAGGTAAAATAGACTTCATGGTTGAGAGTTCAAGGTATTTTGTACCTATCTAGCTTAAAACGTGGTCGAGCTTGCGGAGGTGTGGCCGGCTAGGTTAGCGGTTTGGCTTAAGGGGGCTACGTTTCTGCTCAGAGGCTTTAGGGACTTCTTCGAGGACTACCCCGTCGGGGAGATAGCCTTTAGGGCGCTCAGGGGGAGGGAGGCCGTATACCCCTTCGGCCTTCTGTCCTCATACGGCTCGGCGGTGCTGGGCGCCAACGTCCACCGACGAGGCTACCCCAGGTTCAAGACGCTGGACGATGTGGTCTTAATGCCGCCCGCCTTTACGCCGAGGAGGCTCAAGAAAGCCGCCGAGCTCCTCAGAGAGCCCACCTTCATGGACGTAGAGACCGAGGTTGAGGTGGGCGGCTTTAAGTCCTCTCTCCCCGTCGTAGTGGGGTCCATGGGCTCTACCCATATAGCCAGCAAAACCGCTTTAGACATAGCCAAGGCCGCGGCCAAGGCGGGGGTTGTCTTCGGCATAGGCGAGAACGTGGCCACTGTCAGAGGCTACTCGAAGAGGCTCACCAGAGGCCACCCATCCTTCAAGGAGAGGCTCCTGACCTATTTGTCTAACACTAATAAGAAGGGCGGCGTGATTATTCAACAGAGCGTCGAGGACGCCTACGACGAGCTGTGGAATAGGGTCTACAGCGATAAGGACGTGGAGCCCTACATAGAGGAGGGGCTGATAGGCTTCGAGATAAAGATAGGCCAGGGCGCGAAGCCGGGCCTCGGCGGAATAATAAAAATACCTAGGGAGCAGGTGGAGAGGCTCAGGGCCAAGTACCACTTCGACGAGTCCGAGCTGGGCAAGAAATACGTCGCCCGCTACTCGGTGCCGGGCACCTTCACGGCCGAGATCTTGGCGGGCACAATACGCTTCATGAAGACCGCCTACCCCAGGGCTAGGATATGGATAAAGCTGGGTCCCTTCAGAGACGCCCTAGATGTGATTAGAATCGCCGAGGAGGAGGGGGCTGACGCCGTGGTCATAGACGGCAAGGAGGGGGGCACGGGCATGGCCCCCACCATTGCCATGAAGGATCTGGGCTACCCGACGCTGGTCGCGCTTAAGTATATCCGCGCCGCTAGGGCCGAGGGGCGCAAGATCTCCTTATTGGTGGGAGGCCGCCTATATGACGGCGGCCACGTGGTCAAGGCCTTGGCCCTTGGGGCCTCGGCGGTTTATATGGCGAGGCCCTTCCTAATAGCCGCGCTGGCTAAGGGGTCGCGCGGGGTCGAGAACTACGTCGACTCCCTCAAGGCGGAGGTACAGATGTTGACCTCTGCTCTGGGCAAATACGACGCGAGGGGGCTAGGCCCCGAGGACGTGGCCGCCGCCGACCCCGACGTGGCTAGGATGTTGGGGATACCCTACCTCTACTCCTAGAGCTTCTCCAGCGCGTCTATAGCTTCGGCGTATCCCCTGCGCCTCAGCTCGTCTAGGTCCCTCTTCTCGTATTTGTGGACCACGTCGCCTTTCTTGGGGTCGAAGTCCCACACAGCAACCACCACGTAGTCGCCAGGCTTTAGCCACAGCTTCTTCCGGTAGCGGCCCGGTATCCGCGCAACCCGCACCTCGCCATCTTGGCATACTACTTTCACCCTATTATCGCCGAGCAGCTCGACGACTTTACCGAGCATCTCCCCCTCCCCAGGCGTCCTAAACTCGGACACGCCAAACCTCAACAGCCCTCTTAATAAATAATGCGGCCTTACGCGGTCGCCTTAACCTCGGCGGCTCTTATGGCCAGTATCCGGTTTATCGGCGCATTGTTTTGACCCAAGACGCAGATGCCCCACAGGGCGTTTACCAATGCGCTGTACATGTTGAGCGAAGCGTAGAGCGCTCCCAGCAAGGAGCCGACCGAGAGCGCTCCCCTTTCGCGTATCTGACGCCGAGAAGGGCGACTGCGAGGGGCATAACGTAGTTTAAGGCCAAGCCCCCTGACCAGTAAACCCTATCTAGGAATATATTCCACCCTATGCCTCTCAGCCAAGACCTAAGAGCCGTCTTGAACCTCTCGGCGGACCCCTGCCCGTTTAGGTATTCGCCGGCTGCATAAATGCTCTCGCTGTATGCCCCCCGCTCTATATATCTGGCTTTTTCGACTTCTCTAACGTAATACTCTAATAATACCATGAACAAGGGAAGTCCCGTGAGGGCTAATAGGCCCAGGGGCTGGCTCATTTGAAGTATTGTGGCCTCCGAGACGGCGGCTGTTAATATGTTGGGCACAAAGGTGTTGATCGCGCCGCCCACGTTCCACATGACGAAATCCACATCGTTGACTACTCTACCTATGATGTCGCCATTGTCGGCTGAACGTCTAAGCCCGCCTATTAGTTTCTGTTTTATTTCCACTATGGAGCGTGCGATCGAGCTCCAGAAGGGCCTAAAGAGCCATTCAGTCGCCGAATAGATCACCGCCGATGCGAAGAGCAGCCACAAGCCGGCGTACAATAAGCCAAGCCTCCGGTAATATAGGCCGTTGCTCACGTCGCTTATGACATACGGTATAAACATGCCGCCTGCAAAAGCCCTAGCCATATATGCGGCTAGGGCCGCCGCCATGCCTAGGTAAAAAGTCCGCTCCCTAAGAAAGGCGTTGTAGAAGGCTACATGTCGCCTAACTATATCGGCCGTGTGGCGCATATAGCCGTCAAGCCCTCCTCTTAAAAAGCTTCTACGTCAAGGACGTCTAGCTCTGCCACCTCTAACGAGGCGCCGAGGGTCGCGGCCACGCTCGGCTGGGTCCTCCCCTCGTCGCCCGTGATGAACTCCTTCACGTATAGCCCCCCCTGGCACCTCACCAAGATCTCCAAGACTCTGTCTGCGACGAGCCTGGCGGCGACCTCGTAGACCATCCTGCGCCTCTTGGCGCGGGGGCTGAGGCGTTTTATCCTCCTAGGCGTCATCTGCACCACCACGGCGCCCTCCAACTCCTTCAGCTTGGCCAAGTCCTCAGCCGCTATGGGCCTATCGGAGAGCGCGAGCGCTCTGTAGACCTTGATATCGGTCTTGGCCCTAGCCTTGACCTCCCTCACGTCTTTTCTAGTGGCCGGCCTTAGAGGGCTGAGGATTACAACGTCTGTGGACAGCCCAGATAAATCGGCCTTATACCTCGCGGGCTCCTTAATTTCCAGCACGGCGGGCCTCCCGTTCCCCAGCATCCTGACGTCGACGTCCTCCCTCCCCCCTGCGTGGAGGACCAGCTCGGCTCCCCCGAACCTCTCCCTAATGGGGTCTAGTATGCGCTCTAATACGTCCCTCGCCCCCGGGACCGGCTTGCCCTGCGATATGGCGCGGCTGAGCTTCAAGTAGCGGCCCATGAGCAACACGGGGTTTTTCACAACCTCGGCGGTCCCCGACGCCACGTCCACCCTGACCACTACGTCCGGCCTCTCCTTATTAACCCGTTTATCTAAAAGGGGGCGGAGGGCCCTCCCTATTCTCCTATTAATCTCCCGCTTAATAGATTCGCCGGTCTCTACCCCCAGCCTCGTGAACACCTCCCTCTCCCTCTCCAAGACCTCCTTGGGCACGATTGAGCCGACTTGATACGTCTCGAACTCCACGCCCTTTAAGGCCTCGGCGGCTACTCCGGCCAGCCTCTCCACGTCGTTTAAGAGGCCTCCGCAGATGTAGCACGCGGCCGCCTCGACGTTTATGCCGTTTGAGGCCAAGAAGCGCCTGGTGGGCTCGTGGGATCTGGCCAAGGCCTTTAAGTCCTCCACGACATCTGCGCCGTTCCTGTACTCGTAGACCAGCCGCATGTGTAGCGCCGTCTTTAAGGCCATGCCCCTCTCCTTGTTCTCGATGCCGTGGCCCATGGCCGCGAAGAGCCTGCCTAGGCACGAGTCGCACAGAGGATACGCCTTAAGGGCCTCAAGCGCCTTGTCTAGCAGATCCACGCCGCATCTAGCGCATTTTATAAATAATGAGCTCTATCGGCCTCTATATTGGCGACCACGAATTGGTGGTGCGGCGGCAGTTGGCCCCAGCCGGCGCCGCAGTCGGCGTCTAGCCCCACGCTCCTCTCCATATAGGCCACGTAGGTGAAATCGCTCGGGGGCCTGCAAGAGCCCGGCCCCCCATCTATTATGGGCCGCCTCGCGAGCTCCCTCAGCTCAACCCCCTTAATTAGCCTCACGCCGGGGTGTCTGCCTCCCCTCAAGGCCCTCCTCAAGAGCCCGGCCGCGGACTCCTCGTCGGGGAAAAGGGACCTCACGGAGGCCCCAGAGACTCTTACGGCCGAGCCCTCGTCCGCGAGGTATAGGATAAACTCGGCGTCTGCCCTAATCCCGTTTGAGTACAATAGGGAGGCCACAAGGGCCTTGGCGTGCACGTAGGGGTTTTCGGCGAAGGCGGCGCGCGAGGATACCAGGAGGAATACGCGCATCACCTCATGAGCCTATACTGCCGCCTCAAGGCCTTAGACATCTTCTTTATCGACTCATAGGCCCTCAACATATCCCTCACGTCCTTAGTCGTGACGCCGGCGCCTATGGCTATGCGCCTAATCCTCGAGGCGTTTAATACGCTGGGGTCTTTCAGCTCCTCTTTGGTCATGGAGCTAAGTATGGCTTTCCACTTCTTTAGGTTTTTTTGGGACAGCTCTATCTGCTCTTCGCTTATCTTAGAGGCGAGGGTCCCCGGCAGGAGCTCTAATATCTTCGAGAAGGAGCCGAGCTTCAGGAGCGCGTCTATCTGCTTCTTGAAGGACAATAGGTCGAACCTCCCGCTCTCTAGGTCCTCGAGAGCCTCCTCCTCTTCTAAGACCGCCTTTACCCTCTCGACGAGGGTCTCCAAATCGCCCATGCCCAAGACCCTGGCGACGAACTTCTTCGCGTTGAAAAGCTCCAGCTCGTCTACGCCTTCGCCCACGCCTATGAACTTGACCTTGGCGCCCGTCTTGGCGACGGCCGCCAAAGCCCCGCCGCCCCTTGCGGTGCTGTCCATCTTAGTTATCGCGACGCTGTGTATGGGCACGTACCTCATAAACGCCTCGGCTTGCGCCGCGGCTTGTCTGCCGACGGTGGCGTCCACCACCAGCATGACTTCGTCGGGCTTAACGGCCTCGTATATCGCCTTCACCTCCTCCAACAGCGCCTGCTCGTTTTTGTGGCGGCCCGCGGTGTCCACGATGACGAGCTCCGCGCCGCCCCTCTCGAGCGCCGCCACGCCGCGCGCCGCGATCTCTAACAGCGCTGCGCCCGCCCCTCTCGCCGTAGAACCCAGCCCCTATCTTCTCGGCCAGCTGCTTCAGCTGGTCGTAGGCGGCCGGCCTAATCGTGTCCGTCTCCACTAGGCCGACCTTGGCGCCCCTCTTCATGTAGAAGAGCGCTATTTTTGCGGCGGTGGTGGTCTTGCCGCTCCCCTCAACGCCGAGCAACATCAACACGTAGGGCCTCTTGGGGAGCCTTAAGTCAGGCTCGGCCCCTCCGCCCAATAGCTTGATGAGCTCCTCGTATATGATGTAGAGCACGTACTCCCTCGCGGGTATCCCGGGGGGAGGCCTCTCCTCCCTTATCCTCTTAACGGCGGAGTCGGTAAACGACTTGACCAGCTCTAGGGGCACGTCGGCCCTCAGAAGAGCCCGCTGGAGCTCCCGCGATATCTCGGCCAGAGTCGCCTCATCTATATATTCTACGCCTCTGATTTTGTCTATGAGCTTCGAGAAGAGCTCGGCTAGCGGCTTCACGTAGAGATATGGGTAGTTAATTAAGTCTGAGGCGCCGCTAGGGCGGGCTGTTGCATCTGCGCGTACCAGCCGTCGATGGACTTTATGAAGTTCTCCAGCCTATCTATGACGTATATGCCGTATTGGGGATAGATCTCGAAGACTAGCTTCTGGGGCCTAACGGGGGTCCACCTCATCTTCCTTATGAACATGACTCTGAAGACGAAGCCCCTATACTCCTGCAGCTCCAGCTTGATTACGCCGCTGGCTAAGTACTCCTCTACGCCGAAGCGCGATATCTTGTTCTCGCCCGTGGGTATCTCCGAGGTCATGACCGTTGTGACGTCCTTGAGCCTCTTCAGCTGGAACACGAGCTCCCTCATATATTCCCTAACCCAGAGGACGTCTGTGTGGCTGGTGATCAACAGAGGCGCTATTGGGTCTATCACGAGTCTCTTGATGTTGTACTTACGGACGTGGTCTATTATCACCTTCGCCACCTCGCGGGGATCGGCGGTCACCTTCTCGCTTTGGGCATAGGCCTTGAAGTGAGTTCTGAGGTCCACGAAGACGAGCTTTTGCTGCTCCTCGAGCGCGTCTAGGTCCCAGCCCAGGGAGGCCTTTACGCCCCGCTTCACATCCTCGGAGGGCTCGTCCACTGTGATATATAGGCCCGGCTCCTCGTAGAGCTCGGCGCCCGTCTTTAAGAATTGAAGAGAGAAGATCGTCTTACCTTGGCCGGCCTCGCCCGCAACTAAGTATATCTCGCCCCGCTTAAATCCGCCGTTGAGCAACTGGTCGACATACCAAACGCCTGTGGGGGCCCTATCCTCAACGTAATACTGATAATATTGATCTGCCACATACGCCGATACCCCAGGAAATATATTTGTTTTTGTCACTAGTACGGCGGAGGCCGCCAGTGGAATAGATATCGTGAACTTAACCTGAAATTAAAAACTAAATAGTCTTCCAAATAATATGAAATATGTTTTAATGTAATCTTTTATTTAAAACTATGGTGAACTAAATAGGCTCTATCCTAAAATCTAGCGAGAAACGGCGCCGCAAGCGCTCGAGCTTAGAGGCGCCGCGCGAGACGACGACGCCTAGGTACTCCTCCGGCACCTTGACTACGACTACGCCGTTTTCTTCCTCGATTCTTATCTCTTGGGGCGGCACGTAGCGCTTCAGCGCCGATATGACGGCCGAGTAGACCTTCTTGCTGGGGGCTCTCCCCTCCCCGGCCCTCCTCAGGGGCACGACGAAGGTCTCCTCGCCGAATACGTATACCTCGTATTCGGGCTCGCCCGTGAGGAAGTCCTTGACCACTACGACCGGGCGCGAGAGGTCCTCCTCCCGCATGCCAGCCGGCACCTTCACGGTCATGGAGAGCGAGTAGACCTTCTTCACCTCGCCGTCCTTCATGTAAATTACGGTGTCGATAATAGAGGGTATCATGCCCAAGCTCTACTCTTCTGACGAAGCGCTGGATTGCGTCTATGGGCGAGGTTGCGTGCACTACGCCGACCATCCCCACGCCGGCTAGGCGGAGGTCCACGTATAGCTGGAAGTCAGCCGTATCCCTCATCTCGTCGAATATTGTGTAGTCCGGCCTAGAGAGCAGTAGGAGGTCGTGTATCTCCTCCGACGTTGCGTAGTTCTTTGAGAGCTGGGTTATGGCGGGGCTCAACACCATATCCCTAGGCGATTCGACCGTCTTCACTATTTTGCCGCGGGAGAGGTAAAACTCGGCGAGGGCTTGCGCGAACGTGGTCTTCCCGGCGCCTGGGGGCCCCGATATTAATATGCCCTCGGCTGCCTTCTCTAAGCGCTCGACTATGCGGGGGTCCAGCTTGTAGTCCTCGAGCCTCATCTTGACCAGCGGCTTGACCGCCGTGACCTCCAGCCTATCGGAGACGGGCGGGAAGGAGACCAATATCCTCAAGTCCTTATGCTGGATTATCAACGAGTGCGGCCTCCTTATCTCGAGCCTAGTGTGGGGGCTCCTCGCGGCTTCAGATATCAACTCCCTAACTATGGCCTCCAGCTCCATTCTGCTGAGCGGCTGCGGCGAGAGCTCGATGAGGCGCCAGCTCCCCGGCCTGCCGGCCTTTGCTTGCGGCGGCACCCCCTCCTTCAAGTGCACAGACATTATATCTTTATCGAAGTATTTCTCTATTAATAGCTCGCTCCTCTCTCTACCTAAATATAAGACTTCGATGCCCGCTATAGCCGCTGCGTCCCTCATATAGGGATCGCTGGTCGTTATAATCGCGTTGTTCTCCCTAGCTATGCGCCTAATCAGCGCCGGGAGCTCGGCCGGATCCACAGGCCTTCGCTGAGAGGCCGGGAGCAGCTCCAGCTTCACCAAATCCGATAGCCCGAGCTTCTCCACAGACTCCTTCAAATCGCTGAGCTCCATAATCCCTATTATCCCCACGCCGTCGCCCTCTCTGGCCAACCTCTCTAGGTAGTCTAGGGCCTCCTCCGGGAATAGGACGACTCCCCTGATCTTTCCGGAGATAACGGCCTCCTTGAGGGAGCCGTCCAATAAAGCCGACACATCCGCCACATATTTCGCCACCGCCTCTCCCTAGGCCTTAGTATAAAACTTTTTAGCTCTAGGGGCCTAGAGGTCGTGGCGCCCAAGGCGGCAACTGTCCGTAGCGCCGCGGAGGGGCGGGGGCCAGCCGCAGGCTGGGCCAAACAGATTTTATTAAGTGCGTAGATGAGGTGTGTCGTTTGAAGAGGCCGAGGTCATTAGGGAGCGGGCGGAGGCATTTCTAAAAAACGCCGAAGAGCTCTTTGAGAAGGGGGTTTACGACTTAGCAGCCTTCTCCCTCGAGCAGTACTGTCAGCTCATCCTAAAATACAAGTTGTTGGTGAAGACGGGGACATACCCAAGGACGCGCTCCCTGCTGAGGCTAATTAGGGAGCTCGCGAAGATTGAGGGCAGCGCGGCCGCGCTCTTAGAGGACAT
>JZWT01000033.1 GCA_000960885.1 Thermoproteus sp. AZ2
AGCTACGCCGGCGGCTTATTGGCGAAATACGCTGCGTTGGTCTCACAGGCGGATAAAGGCGCTGTAACTGCGCCGGAGCCCCTCAGAGTGGAATACTGAGCGCAGGCTTATATACCTTATTTCCCCCGCCCACGTGTCCGCCGTAGACGTAGTTATAGGCGTATTTTTATCAGCGGCGAGCGGCATTTTAATAGAGGAGCTTGTCGACTACCTCTCTTGGCGATACAGCAGATCCACGGCTGGCGTGGCCGCAATAGTGGCGCCCATAATCACGTCTAGCCCGGAGCTGGCCGTGTTCTTAATAGCTTTGGCGGAGGGCCAGGCGAAGATAGCGTGGGGCACTATAGTCTCACAGCCCTTCATGGCGTCGACAGTGATATACCCGCTTATCGTGCTCGCCGCCTTATCGGCTTGGCTTTTAGGCAAAAGGAAGTTCGCGGTGCCCCACGTCCACAGAATCGTGGCTGTCCCACTGTTGGCGTTCACCATACCCCTACTGCCTATCCTAGCGCTACGCCCCGAGCGCTACGGCGTAGCCGGCCGCCTATATGGAGCCGCGTTGCTCGCGGCCTATTTCGCTTACGCCTTATTTATGCTGAGGGGGAGGGCCTCCGCGGCGGAAAGGCGCCGCCTCTCGCTGAGGAGCCCGGTCGTCCAGGCGCTGGCGGCCGTAGCGGCGATATATTTCGGCGCCGAGTCGTTAGTTAAAGGCATAGAGAGCCTCGGCGCCTTGTTCGGCCTTGACGAACTGGCGCTCTCCGTGGTGTTGGTCCCCATCGCCACCGCGTTGCCGGAGTCCATAGTGGGCTTGATCTTTATATTTAAGGGCAGAGACGACGAGGGCGTAGGGGCCGTTATAGGAGAGAAGGCGCTCTACTCCACCTTTTACCCAGGCCTCGCGATGGCGTTGGGGGTCTACTCCTTAGAGCCAGCCGCCGCCGTAGCCCTAATAATAGCGGTGGTCATATCGCTCTTCGAGATAGCGGCTATATGGTTCGGCTATTTCGGCTTCACGGCGCCTATAGGATTGGCGGGATATATATGGTACTTGATACACGTCCTCCACTTATAGAGGCCATACTGCGTGCGGCCGACTTAATTCCTTTAACCAAGTCTAGGGCGGGCCCCCTCGGCGATATAAGGCTGGTGGCCATAGGCAAGGGGGCTTCTGCGATGGCGCAGGCTCTGGCGGAGGTCGCGAGGATTGAGGACGGCCTCGTCGTCTCGCCGGCCGACGTACCTCCGCCTAAAGGCCTAAGGCTAATTGTCGCCGACCATCCGCGGCCGAGCGCTAGGAGCTTCCGCGCAGGGCGCGAGGTGCTGGACTACGTCTCCTCGCTCGGGAAAGGCGATACCTTGGTCCTCGCCATATCCGGCGGCGCGTCGGCCTTGGCCGAGGTCCCATTAATAAGCGAAGAGGACCTGCTAGCCGTGTGGAACTTATTGCTCACGAGCGGCTTAGATATACACGAGGTAAACGCCGTTAGGAAGAGGCTCTCCGCCATTAAGGGCGGCCGCCTAGGCGCATTAGCCGCCGGCAGAGGAGTGAGGGTCGTGAACGTCGTGGCCAGCGACGTCCCCTGCGACGACCCGTCAGACGTCGGCTCGGGCCCTGGCGTCCCCGACAACACGACGCCCGAGGACGCGTACAGGGCCTTAAAGATAAGAGGGTTGTGGGGCCGTTTGCCGGAGTCGGCCAAGGCCCTCATAGAGTCTATGCGGGGGAGGGCCGATACGCCTCGGCAATTCCCTCACGAGGTTAGAGTAGTGGCCAGGAACGCGGACGTGCTAGAGGCCGTTAAGCGTTCCTTCGGCGGCGAGGCAATTACGTCTTGCGCCGTAGGCGAAGCTAGGGAGCTGGGGAAGGCCGTGGCCTATATCGCGAGGGAGCGCGGCGCCCCCATAATCCTCGGCGGGGAGCCCTCAGTAACCGTGAGGGGGAGGGGCAGGGGCGGGAGGACAACCGAATTCGCTCTCGCCTTTGCGCTCCATGCGCGCGGCGGGCTAGCGGCGTTGGCGCTCGCCACGGATGGGCTAGACGGAAACACGGGCGTCGCCGGTGTCTGGGCAGACCCCCTGCTACTCGGCGACTTGGAGGCCCTCGGCCTCTCCGTCGAAGAGCTATTCGCCGACAACGACACCTATAGGCCCTTCGAGGCGACCGGCAGAGTCGTGGCCACAGGCCCCACGGGCACGAACCTCAACTTAGTATTCTATATAGATAGGTGGAGCCGCCTCTCGAAGCTCCTAGGCCTAGAGGCGGGCGGAGAGGTACAGGAAGGGCAAATAAACGGCCACGTTTAGGGCTGTGACGACGACGCCCCTCTTGGCGAACTCAGCGAATCCTATCGTCTTGTTGTATCTGCTTTCAATTACCTCTAGTATAATTATGTTCGAGGCTGCGCCCAAGAGCGTTAAATTGCCGGCTATTGTGGTCGCCATGGCCATAGTGAGCCAGGGCCAAGTCGGCGTTGGCCCGTAGCCCAGCGATTTGGCGTATTGTAGAAACAGCTCCGTGAAAGGCACGTTGGACAGCACTTGGCTGAAGATAAGCGACTCGGCGGTTATGGCCAATATCCCTATACCGGGCCCCTCCCCCCTGGGCAATAGGGCTGAGATCAAAGGCGTGAGGACGCCGCTGTTCCACACGCCCTGCATAGCTATGAACATAGTTATGAAGAAGACTATGGTGCCCCAGCTGACCTTCTCTAGGACCCTCCGCGGCTCTGACACTAAGACGTAGGAGGCCGCGGCTATAATAAAGGGTATTACGCCTATGTTGACTACGTGCGGAAGCCCTAGGACCTCAAGCGCGTCGTTGACTGCGAGCGAGACCACCACGGCGGCTAGGGCAATCCCGGCGACTAGGGCATCGCGCTTATTCCTAATGGCCTCTTGCGGCACTGCGAAGGCGCGGCCGCGGCCAACGCCGTACCACTTGGCTATGAGCAGGGGAAGGAGCGCGAGGTTAATTATAGTAGGCACGGCGAGGGTCGCCATAAACGTGAAGAGGGGGGCCGGCATGCCGGACTCCACGGCTATGAGCACGTTTTGTGGATTCCCCAACGGGGCCATGACGGAGCCTATTGTCAACGCAAACGCCAAGAGGAAGATGCCGCCTTCGAAGTCCAGGCCAGCGGCGCGGGACGCCGCCAATACGATGGGAGGCCCCATGAGGGCGACGGCGTCGTTTACCGTAAAGGCCGATAGGACGCCGAAGAGGAGGGATAGCGCGAACAACAACGCGAGTCCTCCCCCGGCGCGGGATACGACGAAATAAGCAACCGCCTCTAAGAGGCCTGAGTCCTTCAGCTATGGCGACTATGGAGAACATGCCGATTAGGAACAATATGACGTCGACATCTATTGCCGAGCTAAGCCTATCGGCCGGCACAAGGCCGCCTACGACTGCGACGAACGAGGCCAGCGCCATTATGGCCCAGGCGGGGATCCGCGGGAACTTGGGCCGGATAGCCAAGCCCCCTATGACTATCGCGACGACGACGGCGCCTATTAAGGCGTGGAGTGACGGCATAGCCGCGGGGACGCGCCCACTCTTAAGCCAATTACGCGTATAGGCTAAATAAACTACGCAAAATAGAGATGTCCCCGCGGGCGGCCTATGCTGTCTATTCCTCCTTCTCCTCGCCAGCCCTTATTATGTCTAGGATCTCTAGGTAGAAGAAGCCTAGGACCAGCCACCCCATAAAGGTGAGCCCCACCAGCTTCTCGGCCTCGCCCAACCCGTTTATCACTAAGGCTATTGAGAAAATAGCCGCAGCGGCCCCGCCGAGCGCCTCGAACACGCGCCTAATCGAGAGCCTCCTCAACGATATACGCGCCAACGAGACGCCCGCCGCGGCGTGGACGAAGAGGTTTAACAGCCCCGCCAAGGCGCCGAGGAATTCGAGCGCCCCCGCCAGGCCGCCGATGAGAGCCGCGGAGAGCAGAAGCGCTAACATGGCAGCCGCCGCCAACGCCTCGGCCGCAAGCGGCCTCCCCCCGCGCGAAGAGGCCAGCGACACGTGGAAGAACCCGTCCCGCGCCATGTTGTAGATCACTCGGGACGCGGCCATGATGTACGCCACGCCCCCCAGCCCGCCGCTGGCAAGCCCCATTGCAGATATGAACACTAGGCCGGGCACCCCGAACTCGGTCAACAGAAAGCGGGCTAAATTGCCGGTGAAACCTAAGGCGGCTAGCGCGTAGAAGAAGAAGGTCGCCAACGCTCCCCCGGTGCCTATGGCGCTCAATATGGCTAGGCCCACGTGGGCAGGCCTTTTGGCCTCTCCAGCCAGGGGCGTTATTGCGCCGTAGCCTGAGGGAATCCCGAGCCCGTAAAGGGCGCCGTATAGCACGCCCGGCGTAAGCCCCACGAAGGGGTTGTAGAGCTTGAGCCCCGACCGCCAAAATAAATACCCCGAGATGGCGACTATTACGGCTATGCCCAAGAGCGAGGTATACCAAGCGAACTTCGCCGAGGCTTTAACCCCGGCCAGCGCCACCCCGATCACCACGGCGGCGACCGCCGCGACGTAGGCGTAGTCCGGCAGAGACGCCCCGTAGCTGGACGCCACGATCTTGATTATATAGGCGCCGGCGACGACGAGGGAGCCGCCATAGGCCAAGGAGTAGAGGAGATACATCCAGCCCACCACGAAGCCTAGCCTCTCCGAGAGCCCGTAGAGGCTGTAGACGTAGTAGCCGCCCCCTCTCTTAAAACGCCTCGCTATTAGGAACGTGGCCGAGCCGTTTATGAGGACGAGGGCCGTCGCCACCATCATGGAGAGAGCGGCCCCTGAGCCCGCTATGGCCACGAGGGGCGTGCCGAAGGCCATAAGGCTTATGAAGGGCGATTGGCCGCCCAAGGCGAGGGAATAGAGCTCCCCGAAGGTCAGACGGCGTTGCCCGCCACTAGCCACGTTATATTGGGCCGCTAAAAATATATTATTTTAAGCAAATAGTTAAAATTCCCTCTGCAGATCTCCGCAGATCTCTGATTAAATTTAAATAGTCCAATTTAATCCATGCGGCTTTTAGGCAAAAGGGCGGAGGGCGCGCGGGCGTTATTCGCCTCAGATATCCACGGCTCCCTCACCGTCTTTAAAAAGCTCTTAAACGCGGCGCTGATGTACAAGGCGCAGTATGTAATAATAGGCGGCGACATCTCCGGCAAGGCCCTGGTGCCCATAGTGGATCTGGGCGACGGCGCCTATGAGGCGGAGGGAAAGGTGTTGAGGGCCGGCGACTTGACGCGCTACATAGGCGAGCTAAAGGCTAGGGGCGAGTACTACGTCGTGGTCTCTAAAGGGGACTACGAAGAGCTCATCGCCGATAAGAGGAAGGTCGAGGAGGCGTTTAATAGGGCGTTGGTCGAGATGGTGGCCGAGTGGGACTCAATAGCCCTTGAGAAGCTGAAGGGCGCCGGAATAAGGGTTATGGCCTCGCTGGGCAACGACGATCCGCCGTTCTTGGCCGAGGCTCTCAGGGGCACAGAGGCCTTGGAGTACGTGGAGGGCTCCGTGGTTGAGGTGGCTGGGCGCGAGATGTTGTCCTACGGCTTCACCAACCCTACGCCTTGGCATACCCCGCGCGAGAAGAGCGAGGAGGAGATATACTCGGACCTTAGGGCGTTGGCCGACAAGTTGGCTAGGCCAGACCAGGCGATATTCAACATACACGCGCCTCCCTACGGGACTAATCTAGACAACGCGCCGCAGTTGACCGAGGACCTACGCCCAATTATTAGGGGAGGCGAAGTCGTGACGTTCCACGCCGGCTCTAAATCCGTGAGGCGGATAATAGAAGAGGTGCAGCCGCTCTTAGGCCTACACGGCCACATACACGAGTCCAGGGGATACGACAAGATAGGCCGAACGCTTGTGTTGAACCCGGGCAGCGAATACGGCGCCGGCTTATTACACGCCGCGTTGGTGGTCTTAGGCGACAAAGGCGTCGACGGCTACCAGCTAATCATAGGATGATTGAAAGGGGCATAGAGCTCGTCGAAGAGGCCTCTAGGCGAGGCGTAGTCCTTAGGCTACTGGGGGGCTTAGCCGTGGCGGTCCTCGCGCCCAGGGGCGCGGCTAAATATCGGCGTGAGTATAAGGACATAGACCTCTTCGGCTACGGCAAACAAGCCGGGGAGATAGCAAAGCTCCTAGAGGACATGGGCCTAGAGCCTAATCGGCGGTTCAACGCGTTGCACGGGGCATACCGCCAAATATACTTCGACCCCAAGACTGGGGCCAAGGTCGACGTATTCCTCGACGAACTCAACATGTGCCACCGCATTAAGCTGAAGGGGAGGCTGGAGCTCCTCCCTCTAACTATCCCCCCCTCGGACTTATTGCTGAGCAAGCTCCAGCCCATAAAGATGACCCAAGCCGACGTCGTGGACGTCTTAGCCCTCTTAAACGACCTAGAGATAGCTGATAGGGATAGCGAAAGGGAAATAGACGGCGAGCGCATCGCCAAGCTGTTGGCCGACGACTGGGGCTTCTACACTACAGCCACGGACAATATAAAGGCCATATTAGCCCGCTGCGACGACGAGGTCGCCTGCCCCAAGCTCTCGTCGCTTCTAAGGCGAATAGAGGAGGAGCCCAAGACGCTCAAGTGGAGGGCCAGGGCGGCCATAGGCAGGAGGATTAAGTGGTATCAAGAGCCCGAGGAGGTATGAGGAGGGCGTTGGTGGTCAACTTCGGCGGGCAGTACGCGCACTTAATCGCGCGGCGCCTGCGCGAAGTCGGCCTATACGCCGAGCTGGTGGCGCCGGAAGAAGCGCTCGAGTCGGCCCGTAGTCCAGACGTCGCCGCGCTGGTGCTGTCAGGAGGTCCTAGCTCAGTCCTCGAGGGCGGCCCCGGCTTGCCTAGAGAGGCTCTCGACGTAGGCGTGCCTATATTGGGCATATGCTACGGCCACCAGCTCTTGGCCCAGACGCTCGGCGGATCCGTGGAGAGGGGGCCCGGCGAATACGGGAGGACGTCGGTGAGGCTCCTGGTGAGGGACCCGCTATTTGACGGGTGGAGTGACGAGGAGACGACGTGGATGAGCCACGGCGACTACGTGGCGCGCCCGCCGCCCGGCTTCGAGGTGTTGGCCGTCTCCGAGAGGGGCTACATAGCTGCTATGCGCTCGCGCGACGGCAGGATATACGGAGTTCAATTCCACCCTGAGGTATCCCATACGCCTAAGGGCCGGCTGTTGTTCGAGAACTTCGTCAAGGTAGTCGGCTTGAGACCAGAGGAGCGCTGGGACCCCGCGGCCCAAGTGCCCCGCATAGTGGAGGAGATCAAGAGTGCAGTGGGCCCCGAGGAGAGGGTCGTCATAGGAGTGAGCGGGGGCATAGACAGCACCGTGACGGCCCTCCTAGTGGCCAGAGCCATCGGCGAGAGGGCCGTGCCCATATTCGTCAACCACGGCCTCTTCAGGGAGGGGGAGCCCGAGGAGGTGCTGGAGACCTTCCGCAGGCTGGGCATAGCGGTTAAATACGTGGACGCCTCAGAGGAGTTCTTGAGGAGCTTAGAGGGCGTGGCGGACTGCGAGGAGAGGCGGAGGATAATCGGCAGGCTCTTCGTGGACGTCTTCGCTAGGGCGGCCGCCGAGGTGCCCAACGCCAAATGGCTCGCCCAAGGGACTCTCTACCCAGACGTCATCGAGAGCGGCGCCGTTAAGGGCGCCGACAAGATTAAGAGCCACCACAACGTGGGCGGCCTCCCCGAGAAGCTCGGCTTTAACCTATTGGAGCCCCTCAAGCAGTTCTATAAGGACGAGGTCAGGGCCATAGGCAAGGCTCTGGGGCTACCCGACGAGGTGGTACATAGGCATCCGTTCCCAGGCCCCGGCCTGGCGGTCCGGGTCATGGGCAAATTCACTAGGGAGAAGCTAGAGGTCGCGAGAAAGGCCTCGAAGATAGTGGAGGATGTGTTGAAGAGGAGGGGGCTGTATAGAGGGGTTTGGCAAGCCTTCGCCGCCGTGGGCGACGACAAATGGGTGGGCGTAAAGGGCGACGCGAGGGCTGAGGGCTACGTCGTTATCGTAAGGATAGTTGAAAGCGAGGATGCCATGACCGCCGACTACAGCAGAGTCCCCTACGAGGTGTTAGACGAGATATCGAGGCGTATAACGTCCGAGATACCGTCCGTGGTCATGGTGGCGTACGCGGTGACCTCTAAGCCGCCCTCGACAATTGAGCCGTGTTAGACCTGGAAGTCCTTTACGCAGGATAAATTGCCTTTATACAGCGCGTATCCGACTATGGCTCCGTCAAAGCCGGCCGCCTTCACGGCCATTAAGTGGCCGCAGTCGGCTATTCCGCCCGCGTAGTAAATCCTCCTAGCGGCCCCCCTTAAGAGCTCGGCGTATTTAAGCGACGGCCCCAAGCCCGTCCCCTCGACGTCGACCGCGGTGTATATGACGGCCGCGGGCCTTACGCGCGAGAGCAACGCGGCGGCCTCCTCAATCGAGGCCAGGGGCTGGGCCCAGCCTGAGCCCATCACTAAGCCTCCCTTGACATCTATCGAAACCACGAGCCTATCCCCGAATTTATCCCGCGCTCTCTCGAACTCGGCGGGGTTCGTGAAGGGCAACGTGCCCACCACCGCGTATTCGCAGAGGGAGAGGGCTTGTTCTATGGCGCCTACGCTTCGGAGCCCTCCGCCCAGCTCGCACTCGCCGTTGAGCTCGGCCTTAACGGCCTTCACGACCTCGGCGTTTACGGGCCTCCCGGCCTCCGCGCCGTCTAGGTCGACTATATGGACTAGGGGGGCCTCCTTAAACCTCTCGGCCAGCTCCAGCGGATTCCCCACGAAGATGTAGCGGCCCCTCACGCCGCGAATTCTTTTAACGGCCCTCCCTCCCTCCAAATCTATTGAGGGGATCACCAACATGATGACGTCTCGGGGAGTCCTAGCCGCATGGGCTGTGGCGACACGGTTATCCAGCTGATCACTTCGTAGTCATGGCCTTGGCGGAGGGGGCCATGGCTTGCCTAAACGCAAGGCCCAGAGCCTTGTGCGCGGCCTCAATGACGTGGTGGGGGTCTGAGCCGCGCGCGTATACATGGATAGTGGCGCCCGCCGCCGACGCCAAGCTCCTGACCCAATGCTTGAACATATAGGTCGGGTACCCCCCTATGGTCGCCCTCGGGAGCCTGGCCTTAACCACCCAATAGGGCCTCCCGCCTAAATCCACGGCGGCTAGCGCGAGGGAGTCGTCCATGGGCACGGCGGCCCAGCCGTATCTGGCTATAGCCCTCCTATCGCCCAACAGCTCGGCCAAGGCAGAGCCCAGCGCCAAGGCGGTGTCCTCTATTACGTGGTGCCCCTCGTCCAAGTCCCTCAGCGCCACGGCCTTTATCCTCCCGCCTAGATCGGCGTAGTGGAGAAAGGTCTCCAACATATGTGATAGAAAGGGTACGGGGGTCTCCACGTGCGGCGCCTCGCCCGGCCTCAGCTCGACCTCCACTCTAGTCTCCCTGGTCTCCCTAATCACGGGCTGAATAGGCCCTAAATAAAAATGTGGTAAGGATATATATAGCGCATAAATCCCCTCCATGACGGCTGTGCGCATAATACCGTGCTTAGACGTAGATGGGAAGCGCGGCGTAGTCGTGAAGGGCGTTAAACTTCAAGGGCTTACGCGAGGTGGGGAACCCAGTGGAGCTTGCCGTTAGATACGACGAGGAGGGCGCCGACGAGCTAGTAATTCTCGACATCACAGCGAGCGTGGAGGATAGGCCGACGTTTATAAAGGTGGTTAAGGAGGTCGCCACATCCGTCACTATACCCGTCGCCGTCGGCGGCGGCGTTAGGAGCTTGGAGGACGCCGATAGGCTCTTCAAGGCGGGCGCCGATAAGGTCTCAGTAAATACGGCGGCTGTGAGGCGGCCCGAGCTCGTCTCAGAGCTGGCTAAGCAGTACGGCTCTCAATCAGTAGTAGTGGCCATAGACGCCAAGAGGGTCGGCGATGGCTACCACGTATACATAAAGAGCGGCAACGTCGACACCGGGCTGGACGCGGTTAAATGGGCCGCGGAGGCCGTGGAGCTGGGCGCCGGGGAGCTCCTAGTCACCTCCATAGACCGGGACGGAACAAAGGCCGGCTACGACGTAGATCTGCTGAGGTCTATCGCGTCGGCGGCGCCCGTGCCCCTAATAGCCTCAGGCGGCGCGGGCGCCCTAGAGCACTTCTACGAGGCCGCTAGGGCTGGGGCCGACGGGCTCTTGGCGGCCAGCCTCTTCCACTTCGGGGAGGTTGAGATCGCCGATCTCAAGCGCTATCTGGCCTCTAGAGGCGTCGAGGTGAGGCTATGAGGTCTGCGTTGGACGAACGCGCGCTTAAGGCGGCGGCCGAAATAGTCGAGGACGTAAAATCGCGCGGCTTAGAGGCGGCGCGCGAGTGGTCTTTGAGGCTCGACGGCTTAGCCCCGGAGAAGCCGCTCCTCGACGCACGCGCCCCCTCCTCCTTCGACGCGACTGTCGTAGAGGCCGCGCTTAAGGCCGCCGAATCCCTCGAGAGGCTTTACGCGAAGGCGCTCCCGGCCGACGCCGTGGACTTCTTCGAGGGGATTATGAGGGTTGTGAAGTGGCTGCCCGTCGATAGCGCCGCGGTCTACGTCCCGGCCCGCTATATATCCACCCTCGTCATGACGGCGGTCCCGGCAAAAGTCGCCGGCGTTAAGAGGATATACGCTGTGACTCCGCCCAAGGGCGCCACGCCCGAGCTGTTGGCCTTAGCCGAGAGGTTGGGGCTGGCGGGCGTAGTGCCTCTGGGGGGAGCCCAAGGGCTCGCATACGCCGTGTTCCACCTCGGCGTAGATCTAGTGGCGGGCCCGGGCGGGGCTTACGTCCAAGCCGCGAAGTACGTCCTGTCTAGATATGTGGGCATAGACGGGATCGAGGGGCCCACCGAGCTCGCCGTCTACGCTGAGGGGGTCTCGGCGGAGGTCGCCATGAAGGGCGTATTGGCCCAGCTGGAGCACGGGCCCGCCTCCTTCGCGTTGCTCCTCTCTAGGGACGCCGGCCTCTTGGAGAAGGCCCGCGGGATATATGAGGCCTCTAAGACGAGCTCCATGGGCCCCTTAGAAGTCCGTAGAGTGGGCGGCTTGGAGGAGGCCGCCGACGTTATAAATTCGCTGGCCCCTGAACACGTCGAGGTGTGGGGCGCGCCGCAGTTGGTGCCGCTCATAAGGAACGCGGGGGCTATATCCGTGAATTCGCCGAGCCCCTTGTTGGACTACGTGGCCGGCATAAGCCACGTCTTGCCCACGGGGGGTAGCGCGAGGTGGCGCGGCGCGCTTACGCCTCTGGCGTTTATGAAGCCCATAGGCATAGCTTGGGAGCTCTCCGCCAGCCCGCTTAGGAGATACGGCGAGGTCCTCGCGCGCTACGAGGGCTTCAAGCACCACGGCGATGCCTTAAGATGAGCTGCGAAGTATTAGCTGAGCTGGAGGGCGTAATTAGGGAGAGGATTAAGTCAAGGGACCCCTCCAGCTATACATACAATATATATAGCAAAGGCATGGGCTATATAGCGAGGAAGGTGGGCGAAGAGGCCGTCGAGCTGGCCGTGGCGGCGTTGGCCGAGGGGAGGGAGAGAGTGGTGGAGGAGGCGGCGGACCTATTATACCACGTGCTCGTCCTCCTCGCCGCCCAAGGGCTCTCTCTGGAGGACGTCTGCGCCGAGCTTAAGAGGCGGAGGCGCTGAGGCGGAGACGGAGTAGGGCGATATAAAGCACGAGCGCGAGCCCGTGTGGCAAGCGGGGCCTATCTGTTTGACGCGGAGCAACACGGCGTCGCCGTCGCAATCGCTCCTGAACTCCAAGACGTATTGAAAATGGCCCGAGGCCTCGCCCTTAAGCCAAAGCCGCCTCCTAGTGGTCGAGTAATAATGCGCAAGGCCCGTCACTAGGGTCAAGAAGACGGCGGTGGGGTCCATGTGGGCTACCATGAGCACCTCGCCGGTCTCAACGTCTTGGGCCACCGCTATAACAGTGCCGTCCCTCTGCCTATAATTGAGGCTGGAGGCTATGCGCCAAGCCCTCTCCGCGTCGGCTAAGGGCCTAGGCTCCACAAATAATTAAGATGGGATAAAACTATGCCCCTCCGCAGAGCGCCGGCGTTCTACGCGGAGCCGGACGTGGGGTACCGCGTTTATAGACTGCACTTCAACGAGAACTACTTCCTCCCAGACGAATACTACGAGGCCATCGCGGCGCCTGTGGAGCCTTGGGAAATCCGCTTTTATACACAGCCCTATAACACATCGCTGGCGGAGGCTATAGAGGGCTACCACGGCCTACCCAAGGGCTCCGTCGTCGTAACCGCCGGCGCCGACGACGGCCTCAGGCTCGCCATACAGCTGCTGAACTACGCCGAGGAGAAGAAGCTGCTCGTGGCCGAGCCCACGTACAGCATGGCGAGGATACTCGCCGAACAGCTAGGCGCGGAGTATAGGGCCGTCCCCTTCGCCGAGGATTTAAGCCTCGACGTAGACGCAATAGCGCGCGGGGCGAAGGGCGGCGGGGTGTACTTGTGCTCGCCCAACAACCCGACCGGCCATTTGGTCAAGGAGCTGGAGGAGCTAGCCGCTAGGCTCGACGGATTGTTGATATACGACGCCGCCTACGCCGAATTCGCCGATTTGTGGCGCCCTCAGCTATACGAGTACGGCAACGTCGTAGAGGTCAGGACCTTCAGCAAGGCTTGGGGGCTGGCGGGCCTTAGGGTGGGCTACCTAGTGGCTAGGCCCGAGCTGGCGAACGCCTTAAGGGCCTTGGCATATCCGCACCCGGTCAGCGCCTATTCGGCCAAAGTAGTTGAGAGGGCTCTTCAGAACGATAACTATGTCAAGAAATCTGTGGCGGAGATGCGGGCTGTGAGGGATTCTATTGCCCCGAGAATCCCCTTAGATAAATACGTCGGCGCTAACTTTATGACTTTGAAGATAGACGGCGCAACGGCCGTGGCCGAGGAGCTCTACAGGCGGGGCTTCGCCGTGAGGGAGCTCGGCGGGAAGCCGCTTTGCAAAAGCTGTATACGCTTCACCGTGGCCCCCGCGCCGTGATGGAGGAGTTCCTCAAGGCGCTTTTCGACGTATTGTCGGCCTAAGAGGGTAAGTTTAAATAGGTGCGCCTATCTGCGCGCATGGAGACCAGTCCCCATATTGCTCGCGGTCCCGAACAAAGGTAGGCTCCAAGAGCCCGCCGTAAAATTACTAGAGCTCGCCGGCATTAGGCTTCTGGCGTCTGACGAGCGCTCCATAGTCCTCCCAACCAGCTGGCCCGACCTAAACGTGATTAGGCTTAGGCCCGAGGATATCCCCAAGATAGTTGAGGCGGGCAGAGTGGCGGTCGGCATAACGGGCCACGACTACGTCGTCGAGGCGGGCTCAGAGGTCGCCGAGCTCCTAGACCTCAGAATAGGCAAGGGCACGATAGTCTTAGCGGCGCCTAGGGGCCGCTGGAGGAGCGTCGAGGAGGTGCCCAATGGCGCCAGGGTGGCTACTAAATACGAGCGGATAGCTACCCGGTTCTTCGAATCCGTGGGGAAGAGCGTCAGAATAGTCAAGGTGTCCGGCTCCGTCGAGGTCATGCCGCTTTTGGGAGTCGCCGACGCTATAGTGGACGTAATGGCGACGGGCACCACTCTGACGCTCCACGGACTGGAGCCCGTGGCTAAAGTGCTTGAGACCTCCGCGCGGCTGATAGCGTCGAAGGAGGCGGCGGAACACTACGTGGTAAAGAAGCTCGTGACCTATATAAAGGGGCTTTTGGAGGCTCAAGGCAAGCGCATGATCTTCTTAAACGTGCCCGCCGACAGGATCTCAGAGTCTTAGCCGTAATGCCGGCCCTCGAATCGCCCAGCGTGGCTAGGCTGGCCAGGGGCGACATGTACGAGGTGTTCAGCGTAGTTGACGAAGACGATCTGCCGGACTTAGTGATGAAGCTGAAGGCGGCCGGCGCAAAGGACCTAGTAGTGGTGCCCCTAGATAAGCTGATAAAATGAGGGTAGCTATATTAGACTACACCGTTGGGAACCTCGGCAGCCTCTCGGCAGCGCTCAAGAGGCTCGGGGCCGAGCCCTATATCACTAAGGGCGAGGGGCTTGAGGACGCCGACGCCGTAATACTGCCGGGCGTAGGCTCCTTCGGGGCCGCGGCCGAGCTCGCCAAGGCCGCCGTAGGGCGTCTGGCGAGGCCTACGCTGGGGATATGTCTAGGCATGCAACTGCTCTTCGAGGAGAGCGAGGAGTCGCCCGGCCATAGGGGGACTTGGGCTATTCAGGGGGCGCGTCGTGAGGATAGAGGCCGATCGCGTGCCCCACATAGGCTGGGAGCTTACAGAAGCCAACGGGGTCTGCCCGATAGTGCAAAGCGGCTACTACTACTATCTACATAGCTATGGCGTAGAGGCGACCGGCGCGCCCCACGAGGGCGCCTTTATTAAGCTTAGGAGGAAATACGTGGCGGCTGTGTGCAAGGGCGATATCTATGGAGTTCAATTCCATCCTGAGAGGAGCGGGAGGGCGGGCCTCGCGGTATTAAAGGCGTTCTTAGAGCTGGCGAGGAGATAGCCTCTGGATAAGCCGATATACCTCCTCCGCGACCTCCTCCGCCGGCCTCTCGGCGTTAATTACGGCGTAGCCGCGCTCCTCCGCGCGGCGTAAGTAGAGCTCGCGGACCCGTTTGAGGAAGTCCAGCCTCTCGTATTTCTCCTCGGCGAGCCCCCTAGCCCTTATCCTGGCCAAGGCGACCTCCGGCGCGATATCTAATATAACCGTTAAATCGGGCCTGGGACTTGGAAGTTTATCAGCTCTAGGAACTTTACGTCGACTCCGGCGGCCCCTTGATACGCTATTGAGGACTCGACGTAGCGCTCCGTCAACACCACTAGGCCTCGCTCAAGCGCAGGCTTTATCTCGGCGAAGTAGTGCTCTATCCGGTCGGCCGCAAATAAGAGCGCGTCTACGTAGGGGCTCGCGGTCCCCGCCTTAAGGGCCCAGCCCTTAATCAGCTTGCCTATAGGCCCCTCGCTGGGCTCGCGGGTCACATAGGCGTTGGGCACGCGCTTGGCCAGAAGCGAGATGACCGTGGTCTTCCCGCTGCCGTCTATTCCTTCAACGGCTACGAAGAGCCCCATTACGGCAAGTAGGGCAGGAAGGTGACCGGCACCAGCGGCTCCTTGACTTGGCCCTTCACGACTATGCCTTGCTTAGGCACTATGTCCAGCTCGTAGAGGCCGGGCGGCACGGGCGACCAGCGCATCTTCCTTATGAAGAGGACGCGCTTGAAGTTGCCGTCGCGGGTGCGCGCTATGCCTGTGACCATTACGCCCGCGGCGAGGAACTCCTCGACGCCGTAGCGGCTTATGGCGGTGGAGCCGCTGGGTATCTCCGTCGTGATGATGTTAGTCGTGCCTATCTCGCGCTCTATGCCCATGACCAAGACGCGGATGTACTCGCGGAGGACTTGTACGTCTTTATCCATGGTGACTAAGGGGGCTATGGGGTCCACGACGAGCCTCTGCGCGTTGAGGGCCGCGACGTAGTCGCGGAGGGAGACTATGAGGCTTTTGGCTATAGCCGTGGGGTCCTTCTCGCGTATGCGCTCAATTAAGTCCATCTCAGGCACCAAGATCTCTATTAGCCCCTTGGCGCGTAGATCCTCTAGGTCCCAGCCGAAGCGCTTCGCGCCCATGACCAGCTGCTCATAGGTCTCGTCGACTGAGACGTAGATGCCGGGCTCGCCGAATTTAAGAGCGCCCTGTATTAAGAACGTCA
>JZWT01000034.1 GCA_000960885.1 Thermoproteus sp. AZ2
GGGCGCCATGGACTTGTGGAGGCAGCTCAAGTGCACGGGGCCCTTGCTAGTGAACGTGAATATTTGCCCCTCGACTACGTCCTTCCCGCAGACGTAGCACACCCACTTCTTCATAGCCCAGCATCGAATTCTCGTTTTAAGCATAGCCGCCGACGGCGCGCCGGCATACGCCGTAATAGTTTTTAAGGTGGGCTAATCGTGGCGCCATGGGCCTTAAGATTAATAGGCCGCGCCGCGGCTCAATGGGCGTTTATCCGAGGAAGAGGGCCAGCGACATAGTGCCTAGGATAAGGACGTGGCCGGACCCCAACTTGGGCAAGCCAACTCTGTTGGGCTTCGCGGCGTATAAGGTCGGCATGTTGCACCTGCTGATGACGGAGGATAGGCAGACGAGCCCTCTATACGGCAAGGAGGTCGCCAAGGCGGCCACGGTGTTGGAGGCTCCGCCGCTTAGAGTAATAGCGGCGAGGCTCTACACGCTGGACCCCGCCACAGGCTATAGAAGGGCTTTGGGCGAGGTCTGGGCGCCGGAGGTGCCTAAGTACGTGTTGCGCGCGGTGAAGACCCTCCCCGAGAAGTTCGACCTAGAGGCGCAGCTCAAGAGGATAGAGGCTGTCAAGGGGCTGGCCGTAGACGTCAGGGCGCTCGTGGCGACTCAGCCGCATTTGGCGGGCATAGGCAAGAAGACCCCCGAGGTCCTCGAGATACCCATAGGCGGCGTCCCCTCGGTCGAGGATAGGCTTAAGTTCGCGCTGGATATATTGGGCAAAGAGGTTAAGGCATCCGACGTATTCGCCGAGGGGCAATTGGTAGACATATCCGCTATAACTAAGGGCAAGGGGTGGCAGGGCGTCGTCAAGAGGTTCGGCGTCACTATACTGCCGCGTTGGCATAAGCACCGCAAAGGCCATAGGAGGACCGGCACAATAGGCCCCCAGAGGCCGGCCCTCATGTTCACA
This sequence comes from Thermoproteus sp. AZ2, assembly GCA_000960885.1. Taxonomy (GTDB): domain Archaea; phylum Thermoproteota; class Thermoprotei; order Thermoproteales; family Thermoproteaceae; genus Thermoproteus. The sequence goes on from JZWT01000034.1 coordinate 960, forward strand.
CAACCCCGCGCGGGCCAGATGGGCTTTCACCAGAGGACTGAGTACAACAAGCGCGTGTTGAAGATAGGCGAAGGCGGCGATATAAACCCCAAGGGCGGGTGGCCGCACTACGGGTTGGTCAAAAGCGCCTACATAATACTGTCCGGCTCAGTGCCGGGGCCGCAGAAGCGGCTGGTGGTGTTGCGATTCCCGGTGCGCCCGCCGCCTAAGGCCGTCGCGGCTAAGCCGAACCTAGTCTGGCTCTCAATACAACAAACTTAAAAACTGGGCCTTATCGTAGGCCGTGTCCGTCGAAGAGGTCTTGCTGAGGCTTAGGAGGCTCGACCTAGCGCCGTTGATATCCCCGTTAGCCGAGGCGCCGAAGATGAGAGTCGCGGTATATGGCCTAAACGGCGAAAGCGTAGGCGAGGTGGAGCTGCCCCTACACTTCCTGGAGCCCGTTAGGCTCGACTTAATTAGGCGCGCCTACCTCAGCGCCTTAAGCGCTAGGTTTCAGCCCAAGGGGGTAAGCCCAGAGGCCGGCAAAAGCCATAGTTGTCAATCCTTCGGCGTCGGCCTCGGCATAGCGAGGATACCGAGGTATAAGGGCCATCTATGGCCGAGGGGCTGCTTCGCGCCCAACACGGTCGGCGGCAGGAGGGCCCACCCGCCGCGCGTGGAGAAGAAGCTGCGCGAGGAGATAAACAAGAGGGAGAGGAGGCTCGCGCTTAGGTCCGCCATCGCCGCCACCGCGTATCCCTCCCTAGTGAAGGCCCGCGGACACGTAATAGACGGCGTAGAGCAGCTGCCGATAGTCGTCGCCGGCGATGCCGAGAAGCTCGCGAGGACCGAGGACGTGAAGAGGCTCCTAAAGGCCTTAAGGCTCTGGCAAGACGTGGAGAGGGCCGCGCGGGGCGTGAGGGTGAGGGCCGGCGTGGGCAAGATGAGGGGGAGGAGGTATAAGGAGCCTAAGAGCCTCCTAGTGGTCGCCTCCTCCGACGAGGCCCCGTTGATAAAGGCGGCGAGGAATCTGTCAGGTGTAGACGCCGTCGGCGTGAGGAGGCTGAGCGTGTTGTACCTAGCGCCCGGCGGTGTGCCCGGCAGATTGACGCTCTGGACGGCGCCGGCGATAGAGGAGCTGAGGCGGTTGTTCCTATGAGCTTCGTCAAGCGCTTCGTGTTGACCGAGAAGGCGCTCATGATGGCGGAGAAGGAGAACAAGATAGTGTTGGTGGTAGACAAATCCGCCACGAAGAAGGCCGTAAAAGACGCCGTGGAGAGGCTTTACGGCGTAAAGGTCGAGTACGTAAATACCATGATTACTCCTAGGGGCGAGAAGAAGGCCGTGGTGAAGCTGGCGCCAGAGAACAACGCCTTCGACTTATTGTCCAGGCTCGGCCTCTTATAATCAGTTCGTGGGTTCGCTGTCATAAATCCTCACTAAAGACCGTCATCACCAGCGCTCTATAAGGCATTTATTTATGTGTTAAACCCGCTCCGTGCAGATTAAGCGAAAGCTGGTGCTGCCAGGGGAGGAGGTGGCCGCACCTGAGGAGTACTTGGTGGAACAAGGCGCTTATCTAGACGGCGTGTTTAGGGCGTCGGTGCTCGGGCGCGCCGTATATGACCCAAAGGCCCACACGGCGGTCGTCGAGCCCATTAGGGGCGATAATTACCCGCACAACGGCGACATAGTCTACTGCGTGGTGACCTCTAAGGGCGTCAGGGCCTTAAGCGCTAGGTGCTTCGCCAAGGAGTCTAAAAACGGCGTAGAGGACCTCAAATACCCAGTCACGGCGTATATACCGCCCCAGCTCGTAGACGGCAGAGTGGGTGTCGGCGACTATATTAGGGCCAAGGTCGTCTCCAGCCACGGCCCCCCCTTCACGCTGTCCATTAGGGGGCCCTCCTTCGGCGTAATAAGGGCCATTTGCCCGCGATGCGGCTCGGCCATGCGGAGGCGCGGAGGCCAGCTGGTCTGCCCCAACTGCGGCGCGGTCGACGCGAGGAAAATCGCGGTAGGTTTTTATGTATAGAACTATTTCTTTTAATTTTTCTAATATAGAAGAAGTAGAACAATTTCTAGATTATATATCGAAATATGTAAAAATTGAATATTATGCTATAGTTAGAGAGAAGAACGTCTACATTCAGCTCTCCGGGCCTCCCCACGAGATTAAGCGAGCTATAGCGGTTATGAAGACCGCCGCCGGGCTCGCGCGGGCTCGGCTGAGGCCGCTGAGGGCGTATCCGATAGATTTGTTGTTCAAAGAGGCCGAGACCGCCGCGCCTGTGCCCCCGGACACCATCGCCGATTATTTATCTATATTGGGCTTTAAGGCGAAGCTCAAGGGCGACTCGCTTTTGACGGACGCCGCGCCGGACGCCGTGAGGAAGGCCGTGGAGGATATATCTAAGGCGTATAAGGCGCTGGAGGCGGAGGCGGTGACCCCCCACGCGAAGAGGATAGTGGCGGTCTACATGGCCGCGCGAGGAGCGCCCCCGGGGAGGGCCGTGGAGGAGCTGGCGGAGGCCGGCGTATTGAACAAGGGCGACGTATACAGCTTGGCCGCAGATCTGCAGACGGCCAAGAAGAAGCTGAGGGCCTTGGCGGCAAAACTTTATAGACCTAGGGCGCGGGCGGGCCGTGATGTCGCTGGAGGTGGTGAAGCTCGAGGATAAGTACCTAGAGCTAAGGGTCAAGGGCGAGACCCATACCCTTTTCTCACCCCTCGTCGAATATTTATCCAGAGACCCCGACGTGGAGTACGTGACGTTCGACGTAGACCACCCCTTGCTAGAGAACGTGACGTTTAGGCTGAAGACCAAGGAGGGGAGCCCCCTAGACGCCGTCAAGAGGGCTGTCGAGGCTATTCTGAGCGATTTGGAGTCCCTCGAGAAGTCGCTTCTAGCCTAATAATAGCCACAGCCACACTGTGCCGCCTCTTGCGGTGGTGGGGATACATAGGAGGTATGTCGATCCTCGCCGCGTCTAGGAGCTCGGCCCTAAGCCCCAGCCCCTCGGCCAGCCTTAAGATGTACTGAAGCGCGGCGTATTTATGTATAGAGTATATAACGCCCGCCACCGCGGCGGCCCCCCTAATGAATAGGGAGTCGCCGCGTCGAGTCCAAATGCCGAAGGGCGGGTTCATCACGACCTTGACGCCCCTCTTAACACAAGGCATACCGGCGTCGCACTGCGCAACGTCTATGCTAAGAGACGCGGGTATCGCCAGGGGCGCGGGGTCTATGTCTACGCACAGAGCCCTTGCGCCGAGGAGCGAGGCGGCGTAGGCCAAGCGGCCTGTGCCGCAGCCCAGGTCGACGACCCAGCCCTCATTCAACTCCCCCCTCATATACATAGTCCACGCTATCGTCGCCGCTATATCGCCCGGCGTCGCGTACTGCTCCAGCCTCAGCTTCGGCTCCTTGAAGCCGGGGAGCGAGTCCACCAACGAGGCCAGCCTCTTCTTGCTATACCCCGCCACGCGTATAACCCCTAAAGGTTTATATTATTCTGGCTACCGCCCCCTATGGCTGAGGAGGACAAGGCCATAATCGACGAGCTGGAAAAGCTTTGGGATAAGTTCTCGCAGACAGAAATAGCCGTGAAGTACCAAAGCGAGCTCCAGAAGTTCAAGGAGTGGCTATCCACTATGGGCCCCAAGCTTTTAATGGCCAGAGCTAAGGAGGCCGCCGGGAGGGGCAACCCCGTGGCGAGGGACTACACCCTCGACTACGCCTGGGGATGTTGAGGAGGGGCGGCGAGAGGGTGCTGGTGAATATGTTCGCCGCGTATTTAGTCGAGAGGGGGGTGGCCAGCCAATATTACTTGATCAAGAACAAGCTCGTGGCCGGGGGCGAGTCAATAGCGACTTGGCTCAGAGTCTTGAGGGCCCTACAGAAGTCCTAGGGCCAACTCGGCCAAGGCCACCGCTCTGTAGACCGCTTGGGCCGCGTCCAACGGCATATCGCCTATTTTATAGACGCCCGCGGCCTCCGCCAACAGCCACTTATTGTCGAAGTCCCCGTGGGGGAAGCCCCCGACGACTACGACCGAGCCGGCGAGCGTCTTGCCCAGCTCTAGGGGGTCCACTCGGCGCCCCTCCTCGTGTAGGACCACCCACTCGCGGCCCAGCGACTCCAAGAGCCTCCTCAAGCCGATGCGCCGGGCCGACATCAAGGGCCGCCCCCTCGGCGGCACTCTGCCGGCGAGCAACAACTGTTCCATAAGCCCCACGAAGTTGTAGTAGTTCTTCGGGGGCCGCGTCGCGGGGTCGACCTCTATCACGTAGTCGGCTATCGTGTGTATATACAAGCGGCCGAGACCCTTGAGGTTCAAGAGGCTGAATTGGTAGGCGAGCAGGACTTGGTGAACTATGTCGGGTCCTTCCTCTCTTATGCGCGTTGGGCAGAGACGCCATAGCCCTGTGATGCCGGGCCCGGTCGAGCAAGAGCTCGCCGGGCCTCTTCCCCCTCCGCCGAGCATCCGCCAACACGGCCGGATGGCCGGCTATCTCCTGAGGCACAAGCTCCAGAGAGGCTTCAGCTAGCACTAAGATCACGGAGGGGAGGGGGAGGGGCCGGATATAAGTGCGGGGGGTGGGATTTGAACCCACGCAGGCCTACGCCACAGGGACCTCAACCCTGCCCCTTTGACCTGGCTCGGGCACCCCCGCTCCGCCTTCAATCAAAACACGGGTTAAAAATACTTTAGCCGAGGCGAAGCCTGTTATCCATTCGCGGGCAAACGCGGCGAGCGCCTCAGCCCATGCAATTATCGCCACGGCTCGGCCTATCGGGGTCACATCACTATTTATCTACCTCTCGGATCCTAATATGGATTTCGTCGATAGGGCCGTTGCTAGGTTCAAGGAGCTCTTCGGCGCTGAGGCCGAGGTGGAGGTCCTTAAGGCGTCGGAGGACTCCGTGGTGGTCAAATTCGGCGGCAATATGTGCTACACTTGCGGGGCCTACGACTACTTCGAGGACTTCGCGTATATGCTCAGCGACGAGGCCCCGGAGGATTGGGGCGTGGCTTCGTATACGCAGACCGAGGAGGGCGAATACGTAGTCGAGTTTAAGCCGAGGCGCTTGATAGGGAGGGCGCGCCGCCACGTCAAAATAGTCCTCGACGGAAGGCCCTTGGACTTAACACTTTAACAAGAGCCCCTCCGCCTGGCCCTAGCCACCGTGTAGGCCACGACGCCTACGTATATCGCTAATATGACCAAGGTGTCTAGGCCCACGTCCCTTTAGAAAAGCTTTTATATATTGAGTTTAGGGGGGCTATGGAGATCAGTCCCCCAGACGGTCGGCATAATTGGGCTGGGCAAGCTGGGGTCCGCCATAGGGCTGAGGCTTAAGGAGAGGGGGTTCCGCGTAGTGGGCTCCGTCAAGACGCATAAGTCCCTCGAGAGGGCTAGGTCGTTTGGCCTTGAGGCCTATCTAGACAGCTGGGCGGTCGTCTCCAAGAGCGACTTAGTTATACTCTCGGTCAAGCCCCGCGACTTCCCTAAGATCGCCATAAAGACCGAGAAGCCCGTCATATCCTTTATGGCCGGCGTCCCCCTCTCGAGCCTGTCCCAGACGTCGCCTAGGCCGTTTAGGGCCATGACAAACCTCGCCCTAACCGCCGTGGCAGTGTCGGGCGAATACGACGAATCTATACACAACTTCTTGAAGGAGCTTTCGCCGAAGGTCTATTGGGTAGACGAATCGCTGCTGGACCCCTTAACCGTGGTGTTGGGCAGCGGGCCCGCCATAGTGGCCGAGCTGATGCGCCAGCTCACGCGCGCGGCCGTGAACGTGGGGGTGCCTTGGGAGGTGGCTGAGGAGATCATAGGGGGCTATTCGCCGCCACGCCCCGCCTAGTTGAGGGCGGAGGGGTGGAGGAGCTTGTGAGGAGGGTCGCGACGCCCGGCGGCACGACGATAAGGGCGTTGGTGGAGATGTCGTCCCTCGAGGCTACGCTGGCGAGGAGCATCGAAGGCGCCGTGGAGCGCGCCCGCCTAATAGCCGAGGGCCTCAAGCGCGGCGTAAAATAGCTCGTAGGCGTTTTCTAGGCCGGGCGGCGGCGCGGGGGCGCCGCTCTCCTTAAGCCCATCTATCAACTCCTTTACGGCCTCGCCGGCCTCCTCGGCGTATGCAGGCGCCGAGGGGTCCCCTAAGAGGGACGCCGCAAAGACCGAGAGGTATCTGAAGGAGGTCCCGCCGTATTTGGCCAGCTTATCCCAGCCGCGCTTTGAGTACACCCGGGCCAGCGCGAGGCCCACGGCGTAGCTCAGCGCTATGGTGTATTTGACGTATTCGTCGTGCTCCTCTACAGAGCCCTCGACCACCTCTGCGCCGAGGCCTTTGAAGAACTCGGCGGCCTCCCTAAAGCCTCTGCGCCCCGGCACCTCCATTACGACGACTCTCCGGCCCTTTATGGACCTAGCCCCGGGGCCGAACATCGGGTGGACAGACGCGGCTAAGGCGCAGTCGGGGAGCGCGCGGTAGGAGCCGATTACGTATTTCTTGAAGGTGGCTATGTCCATCACGAGCTTCCCGCAGAGGTCGTACTTCGCCAAGTCCTCTAATACGCGTCCCGCGTCCCTAAAGCCCACGGCCACTATCAACACATCGCTTCGGCCGACCAACTCGCCGAGCGACGAGGCCTCGCTCCTCGAGGGATCTACGTCGAACACCGCCGCCTCGTGGACGCGCGAGATCTCAGACCTCAGCCACCTCCCCATTCTGCCCCCGCCGATTATCCCGACCCTCATCTCCCGTCGGTCAAGACCACTAGGGTCGAGTACAAGTTCAGCTCCTCGGCGGCCTTCAACGCCGCTGAGATGGCCGCGAGCGACGCCGGGCCTAAGTTCAAGCTCTTAAGGCGCTCGTCGACCGCCTGCGCCGTGTAGACCGCGTCTGCCCAGCTACAGCCGCCCTCGCCCAGCTTAACCGCTATTAGCGCCACGCCCGGCGCAGACTCCTCGGCGCGCCTCGCCACGGCCTCGCCCAATGCGCCCGTGTAGCACGGCACAACTATGGAGTCTATGGAGGGGGCTAGGGATAGGAGCTGAGGCGCTAAGGCGTTGTAGTAGGCCTCGACCACCTCCGCCCTAGAGACCGCGCGCCCCTCGCCGGCCTCAGCCGCCGCGCACTCGCTACATATCGCCTCGAGCGCGCGCCTCAACCTGGGGTCCTCTGCGTAGAGGGGCCTCCCCTCCGCGCGGGCAACGCCGGCGAGGTATCTAGCCGGCGCCATCTTGACGGAGCCCAGCATGTTCAAATAAGTGGGGATCCCAAAGATGCGCCTAGGCCCGGCCCGGATAACGATCCGGGCCTCCTCCACTTCAAGCGACATGTCTAAATTTAATTGCTTAATTAATTTCGTGGAGCGCCTAGAGAAAGTCAGGGCCCAGATAGATGCCATAAGCGTTTTAAGGGCAGTTAAGAGGCTCTTGGGGCTGACGTATAAGGAGCTCTCGGCGGTCTTGGGCTTGCCCGAGAGCGTCCTATCGCGCTACTACACCGGCGATATGCTCCCGTCCGTCGCAACGGCGGGCGAGATAATAGAGACCCTATTCAAGGAATACCCCCTAGATAAGGTGCTCACCAAGGTGATAAGGGTGTACGAGACCTATGTGGACTTGACGGCTCTGAATAGCCCGGACCTCTGGGCCCTTTATTCCATCTACATAGCGAAGAGGTACCCGAGCGGCGTCACTAAGGTCTTGACAGCGGCCGTCGACGGGATCCCCCTAGCCGTCGCGGTGGCGCAGAGACTCGACGCGCCCCTAGTAGTGGCTAAGCAATACAAGGAGCCCAACGTGAAGAACCTAGAGGTATCCTACATCAAGGGCAATAGAGTCGTGTCGCTTTACGTCCCACAAGGCCTCTTGGGCAAGGGCGATAGGGTCTTGATCATCGACGACGTGGTGAGGACCGGCAAGACCATAAAGGCCCTCGCCGAGCTGGCGTCGCTGGCGGGGAGCGACGTCGTGGCCGCGGCGGCCCTCCTCGCGTTTAGAGGCGGCGTCGAGAAATTTGAATTCCCCCTAGATATAGCCTATTACGTGTGATGACGGCCGTCGGGACAGCGGACGATGAAGAGCACTTGGAGGGCTGAGGGCTTCGACGCCCGCGTAAATTAAAGTTAAAAAGATATACCTAAAACAATGTATGGATTACTTCGAATATATTAGGGATATTATAGCTAACGCGCGCGGCGATCCTCCTCTAAAGGGGGTAAAAGTTGTCGAATTCGCGCACTACATACTGGGGCCCAACATCCCGCGCCTCCTCGCCCAGCTAGGCGCCGAGGTCGTTAAGGTGGAGCCGCCGCCGAGGGGCGATAGGTGGAAGTACGCCTCTATGTGGGGCGGCAGGGGGTTCTATAAAGGCATGCGGATAGATTACCTATACTTAAACTCCAATAAGTACTTCGTAGGTATAGACTTCAAGAGGGAGGAGGGGAGGAGGCTCGTGATCGAGCTGGTCAAACAAGCCGATGTCTTCGTGGAGAACTTCGAGCCGGGCACCGTCGACAAATACGGCCTCGGCTATCTACAGCTGAGGGAGGTAAACCCGAGGCTCATCTACGTCAGCGCCAGCGGCTACGGGAATTGGGGGCCTCTATCGAGGCTGCCCAGCTACGACGTGATCGGGCAAGCGGAGTCGGGCGTAATAGATACAACGGGTTGGGAAGACGGCGTAAACGAGGCGTATAGATTGCCGGACTACCCAGGGGATTGGCTCCCTTCGACTATGGCGGTCTCGGCCATAATAGCCGCGCTAATATATAGGGAGAGGACGGGCAAGGGTCAATACATAGATCTATCCCAGGCCGCGTCTATGCAGAGGTTTATGTACCACTTCACGTATATGTCGGCAACGGGGAGAAGGCTCAAGCGCAGCGGCTTCGTGGACCCCTCGGCCTATCTCTCCGGCGTCTTTAAGACCGCCGACGGCAAATTCGTGGCCATAGCCGCCATGACTAAGGCCCAATACGATGCGCTGGCCAGCGCCGCGCCTAATATAGGCGGGTTGAGGGATTTAAGAGACCCCGAGTCCTTGTGGTTGAAATACGAGGCCGTGAGGGCTTGGGCCTCTACCAAGACCCTCGACGAGCTACTAGAGCTGGGGAAGAAGCTCGGCGTCCCGATACAACCAGTCCTAAGCGACGAAGAGGTCGTGAGGGATCCTTGGAGGGCTGAAAGAGGCTCCGTCTTGTATATAACCGATAGGCTCTACGGCGAGGTGGCGGTGCCGGGCCCTATAGTGAAGATGGGCGGGACGCCGCTCGCGGTCAAATGGCTCGCGAGGCCTGTGGGCTACCACAACATGTTGGTGCTCAAGAGGAGGCTGGGCTTAGGCGAGTCGGAGGTGAGGAGGCTTAGGGAGGAGGGCGTCATAGGCTACTGGGACGGGCAACCGGGCAACGCGCCGCCCCCCGGCTGGAGGGAGGAGGAAGACCCGGTGTTTAGGGGAGAGAAAGACGAGGTGGAGACATGAGCCGCGAGGAGGCGCTGGCTGGGCTATTCAGCGGGGCCGAGGCTAAGCCGAGCGCGCTCGAGGGCGTAAGGGTCGTCGAGATCTGCGGGGCCAACTACGCTTGTAGGATAGCGGGCTCTATACTCGGCGAGCTGGGCGCCGAGGTGTACACAGTGCCCGACGAAGACGCGAAGGACATAACGCCGCACGGGGTGAAAATAGGGGGCGTCGGGATACCGTACTTAATAGAGGGCAGGGGGAAGAGGGAGATCCCGCTCGCCGATGTGCCTAAGCTACTGCCTGTGGATATACTAATCGATGGGCTTGGGCCGGGCAAGCTACACTCCATGGGGCTCGGCTATCCCCAACTCTCCGAGAAGTACCCAGACTTGATATACGTCGCCATATCTCAATTCGGCCACTACGGGGAGAAGGCTAAGGAATACGCGAATATGCCCGACTCAGACCTCACGGCGCAGGCCTATAACGGCTATATGGCCATGCTCGGCAACCCCTCTCTCCCAGAGCCCTACTCCTACCCCATAAGAGCCGGCGTGTGGTTGGGCTGGGCCTTCGCGGGGGCGGCCGCCGCCCTAGGGGCCCTCGCGGCTTATTGGGCGAGGCTGAGGACGGGGAGGGGGCAGTTCGTAGACGTGGCGATAAACGAAGTTCTGTCTGTGGTGCACCCGTACCAAGTGGGCGCGCCCTTCGTCTTAGGCAAATCGCGCCAGAGGTCGCCGACTATAGACGCCAATCTGCTCGTGACTTACACCACGGCCCGCGCGAAGGACGGCTTCGTCGCACTGGCCACAGTGATATGGCCGGAGGTAGAGGCGTTCTTCGAGATAATCGGCAGGCCCGACTTAGCCAATAGGTGGAGGGAGGCCCTAGAGGCTTGGGAGAGGGAGCCCCAGCGGCTGAGGGAGTTGGAGGCAGAGGTCTTCGCGGAGGTGGCTAAATACAGCGGCGAGGACCTAGTCAAGGCCAGCCGCGAGAAGGGGCGGCCCCCCATAGCCGTCGTGAAGACGCTGGAGTACGTGGCGGCGCAGGAGCACTGGCGCATTAGGCGCGCCATTATACAATGCGGCGATTTGCTCGTGCCGGGGACCCCCTTCATGATGTCCGAGACTCCGGGAAGGGCGCGATGCCCCCAACTGCCCGAGCCAACGGCCAGGGCCTAATGGGGCGGCTCGACATCTAGGGGCTACTATATAAGAACGCGCTCAGTAGAAGCCCATGCCTACGCAGGAGGTTGAGGAGTTCCTCCTCGCGAAGATGAGGGAATCTAAGTTGCCCAGCCTAGCCGCGGCCGTAGTTAAGGGCCGCGAGGTCGTCTACGCAAGAGCCCTCGGCTTTAGAGACTTGGAGAGCGGGCTCCCGGCGACCCCCGGCACGATCTACGGAATAGGCTCTATAACCAAGATGTTCACGGCGCTCGCCGTCATGCAGTTGAGGGAAAGGGGGCTAGTGGACCTCGACGACCCCTTAGCCAAATACGGCCTCGGCTTAACAATAGCAGGCGAGGACGTGACTATCCGACACCTATTGACTCATACAAGCGGCGTGCCGGCCCTGGGCTACGCCGAGGCCCTCATAGACGGCATCACGGGGGCCCGCGACGTCTGGCTGCCGCTGGCCACGCCGGAGGACGTATTAGCCTTCATGAGGGGGGCCGGCTCTTGGGCCGTGGATAGGCCGGGCCGCCGGATGTTTTACTTAAATGAGGGCTACGTCCTCTTGGGCAAAATAATCGAGGCCGCCAGCGGGTTGAGCTACTGGGATTATATCAAGCGCAATATCTTGGCGCCCTTGGGCATGCGCCGGACCTATCTACTGCGCGAGGAGGTCGAGAGGGATGGCGATGTGGCGGCGCCGTATATAATGACGAGGAGGGGGCCGTTGAGGTCTAGGATCCCCTTCGGGATATCCTCAGACGGCGGCTTGTTGAGCAACGCGCTCGACCTATCTAAGTTCTTGGCCACGCTAATCAACAGGGGGACTTTAGAGCAACAAATAATCTCTAAGGAGTCCCTAGAGGCCATGGAGAGGGCCGCCGCCTCGTGGAATCAGCAATACTTAACCGGAGAGGACTATGCGCAGTACGGCCTCGGCGTGATGAGCTATAAATTCTTCGACGTGAGAGTCCTAGGGCATTCGGGCTCCGTCGGCGTATACACAGCGTTTTTGGGCTATATCCCGGAGGAGGACATCGGCGTAGTGTTGTTGGCCAACAGCTCGGGTTACCCGCTGGCCTATATGGGGCTCTACACGTTGGCGGCCGCCACCGGAAGAGACCCCAATAAATTGCCCTTCATAAGGTACGAAAAGACGTTGAAGGCCCTGGAGGGGGTCTACGAGACGTGGAAAGGCGCCTACCGCCTCTATTTAGTGGTCAGAAATTGGGTGCCATACATAGTTGAAAGGACTAGGTACGGCGCAACGGAGATACCGCTATTCCCCACAGCCATCGCCGATGACGAAGTCGTGTTCACGGCCATAGTGGGCGGCCGCAGGTTAGTGGTCACCGCCACTTTAAATCCCCCCACACTACTTTACGAAAGATATAAACTAGTTAAGAAAAGCTAAGGCGCATCGCCGCCCCGGCTTTTCGCGTAGGGCATGAAAACCGAGAAAAGGGGTAGAGAGCGCCGGGGGTGGGATTTGAACCCACGCCCCCTTGCGGGGACGGACTCTCTCGGACGGGTCTTTGACCCTTATCTCCAGGCCCGCGCCTTGGGCCGCTCGGCCACCCCGGCTCTGTCAGCGCCTATACCTCTATTTTTAAGCTTACTGCCGTCAGCCTCGCCGACCGACGGCGCACCGCGCCTTAAGCTGGCTGGGCGGGGTAATACCATTCTTATATACCGCAGTTATTTCCGTGATAAGCATCGTTTATAGGCCGGATCTGGAGGCCTACGCCAAGAGGCTCTCGGCTTTAATAGGGGCGGAGCCCCTCTCTTGCTCTAAGAGGCCGGACCTCACCGTGGTCGTCGGCGGCGATGGGACCCTGCTGTCGGCGATACACACGCATCCATGCGTGCTGGACTCCGTAGTGCTACACGTCGGGGGTGGGAAGATCAATTTCTTCAGCGCTATTAGAGTGGGCGAGGCGCCGCTCGAGGAGATAGCTAGGAGGATTACGTCGGGGGACTTCCGCGTAATCGAGCTTCCCACAATAGACGCCGGGTGTACGGCCGTCAACGAGGTGGTTGTACGCAACGCGGATTACAAGAAGCTGCTCTCCTTTAAGCTCTATGGGGACTCCTTATCTATCGACGGGAGGGCCGACGGAGTCATTATATCTACTCCCCAGGGGTCGACCGGCTACGCGCTGTCGGCCATGGCGCCTATCGTGGACTTCCGCATAAACGCGTTCATAATAGCGTTCATTGCGCCCTTTACGCTCTACCTCAGACCGCTCATAGTTCCGCCCGGGGAGCTGTGGGTCGAGGCTTTTCAGGACGCGGTATTGGTATGCGACGGCTACGAGGAGCTCAGAGACCGTAAATTCCTAATTAGGCCGGGCGCGAGGAGGCTTAAAATGGCCGTCTTCGGCGATTTCGACTACGGCGAAAGGGTCGCCGCGCGCCTAATAGCGAGATGAGCTGCTACGTCTTAGACGCCAGCGCTTTTATCCACGGCCGCGATTTGAGGCTATTCGGGGGCCGCCTCTTAACGACGACGCTTGTCGCCGAGGAGCTGAAAGACCCCAGGGCCCAGGCCGCGCTCGAGGTGCTGGGCGTTGAGGTGAGGGAAGGTCGACGAAGGGGAGATAGCCAAGTTGCTCAAGAAGTTCCCGGGCCTCTCTAGGGCCGATGCATCGGCCCTGCTCCTGGCCCTTAAGGAGCGCTGCGTACTGCTGACGGACGACGCGGCGTTGGCCAAGGCGGCTAGGAGGCTGGGCGTCGAGGCCAAGGGCTTCTACTTCATAAGATGAGGGAGGCCAGATACGCCGCGGCCGAGGCCGCTATCGGTATGGCTAGGTTGTCCTCGACCCCGTAGGCCTCGGCCAACGCGATGGCGGCCAATATGAGGAGCGCTTGCCCTGGCCCATAGCCGGCCAAAGCTAGCGCCAGAAACGTGGGGGCCGCGCCCCCCGCTACCCCCTCCCAAGTCGCGTCTGCGCCCGGCAACTTATGCCTCCCTATAGCCGAGCCGACCAAGGCCGAGAACACGTCGTATACGGCGAGCCCGACAATCGCTGGAAATAAGTGCGCGATGCCGAAGAGGTCGTAGGCTATGAGGATGCCGACAGCGCCCATTAGGAGGCCTAGATATCCCCCCCTCTTCTCGTAGTCCCTCTCGGCGGCCTCTATGGCCTTCTCTATGGCCAACAACGCCGCGTCGTACTGCGTCTTCAAATCGGCGCGCCCCACGGGGACCAGCCTATCTAGGCTCTCGAACATATCCTCTAAGCTGTCGAATATATTGCGGCGTAGCTCTATCAACAGCCGGGGCCTCTTCACCTGTATTGAGTAAAACACGCCGGCCACCAACGCCAACGCGGAGTAGTAGAGGGGCACGGGCACCTTGACGAACAAGGGCACGGCCAATAGGACCGCGCCCGCTATGTGGAAAGCCTTCCGCACAAGCAACGCTCTCAGCTCCATACCCTTATCACCACCCTCACCACAACCCCCCTTTTAAGGTTTGCCACGAGCTCCCTCGAGAGGTCTCCGGCGGCTTTATCCGCGGCCACCGCCAGAGTGGAGTCGTCCACGTATCTGCTCTTCCTTATAACCAGCCTATAGGGGCTGGCGGGGGCCGCCAACGGGGTCTCCCCCCTCACTACCTCGCTTAGGCCGCCCGCCTCAATCGCCACCTCCACCACGCCCGGCCTTTTAAGCGCCTCTAGAACCTCCCTAGACAGCTGGGGGCCCGCCTTATCGGCGCAGCAAGCTATTATGCAATCCCCCCTCCTAGTAACGTAGGG
>JZWT01000035.1 GCA_000960885.1 Thermoproteus sp. AZ2
GGCTATCCAGAGGAATAAGACGTAGGAAGATACGCCGTAGAAAGCCCACGTGTCGAAGGTCTGATACCCCATCGGGAGCAGGCGTTGGCTCGCCAAAGCCACCGAGAGCGCCGGCTGGAGCCGGCGGAATTGCGCCCTCACCGCGTTCTCCCATTCGATTCCGGCTGGGGTTGTGTGGTAGGGGAGGCCGTCGTAGCTCTGGCTCTTGACCATGGCATCGATAGCGCCCGCCATAGCTGGCCAGAGGTTCCTCAACAGCTCCATGTTTCCGGCCCATTTGGCGGCCGAGTACGCCATGAGGACGTATTTGGGCATTAGGTCGACCATGTGCCACTGGTCCACGCCCTTTATGCTCTCGTTGAAGAAATGCGCCACGCGGCCGGCCGGGTCCTTGCCCGTCCTCTCGACTATGGCCGTTAGCCTCTCGACGAATTTAGGCCAGTCCAGAGCCAGCCCAGGGTCCTTGGCCAGCTCCCTCTGCATCTCGGCGTAGTTCTCAGGTATGGCCAACGCGTATAGGGCCCACTCCGGGGTCCCCCTAGCCAGCGAATGGGCAGCGTGTTGGACCAAGTACTTGGCCGCGAGCTCGGGGAAGAGCGACAAGAGCGTGGGGAAGACGTAGAACACCACGTCGGTAGTATTAAACGCGTTGAGCTCGGGCCCGCTGTATTGCCTATCGTACAGCCCCTCCCAAATCGCGAAGCGCCCGTCCCTCGTGAGCCACGTCAGCTTCAATAGTGAGGTTAGTTGAGAGGCTACGAGGTCCGCGACCCAGCGGTCCAGCCCCTCTAGGCCGTATACGGCGTCGTGGAACTTGGCGGTCTCGCCGTATAGGTAATCGATGTTGGCCAACACGTACTTGGCCGCGTCGGCGGCAGAGGCGAAGAAGTTCTCGTAGTAGTGGCCGAGCCTCTCGCCGAATTGGTCGTAGTGGTTGGGGAAATGCCAGGCGAGGACGAAGTACACGGCCTTCTCCTCGCCGGGCTTGAGCTCCAGCGATGACGCCGCGAAGGCCCAGAGCCCCTCCCCCTCGGCGGCCGCGGAGCCCCTAAGCCTCCCCTCGCGCCTGAAGTCTATCCAAGCCCTCAACAGCTCCTCGTTGTAGCGGGATACGCCGTATTCCTCATAGCCGGGGGCCTTGACCACGGCGAAGGACGCGTCGCCGCCGCTCAGCGCCAGGGCCATGGAGCCGCCGTATAGCGGGCTCTCGGGGGGCTCCCAAGGGCCCCACACCGACATAATCCCCCCAGCGCCCTTGGCCGCCGCCCTCTTGAAGGGCGACTTGAGCCCCGCCATCACGGCGGCCTTGAGGGGCCTATCGCCCTTATTCCTCAGCCTAACCCTAATCATCGCGGCCGGCAGCGCCGAGTTCTTCAAGTCGCCGGGTATAAACGGCGAGAGGAACTCGGCCTCGGCCTCTACGGGCAGATCGCCGTCTATATACTTTAGCCTAGCCATCGGGGGCTCGCCTATATATTCTATCGCCTCGACGGGCTTAAGCCAAGGCGTCCTGTAGGGGTCTGCGCCGAGCATATAGCCCGCGCTTTGGAGCATCCTCACAACGGGCGTTCCCCCCTCCGGGGCAGCCCTAATCGCTAGGAGGAAGCCCCGCTCGTCCAACGGGTAGAAGGACCTATACTCCTTAAGCGTGGTCCACACGCCGTTGTTGAAGATCAGCCAGTCGTGGAGCAGCCCGTCGGCCCTAACCTCGACGGACCCCGCCCCGATCCCCCCAGCGCTACGCCCGAGTCGGTGTAGTTCGAGAATACATACCTCATGACAATAAAAGCTTAATATTATTAAAGCTTTTAGCTTATATCCTCTGTATACCTAGTAATTTATCCAGAGAGTCCTTATAGCGGCGCCACCACTCCATGTAGTCCTCGTAGGACTCAAAACGCCAGTCCTTAGCCCCCAGCTCCTTGGCCATAGTGGAGACCACGTCCATAGCCCTTTTGCTCTCCCAGGGGCGCGGATCTGCGCCGGCCCTTATGGCGTATTCGGCGAAGCCCTTGTAGACGTCGCGGTTGAGCTCTCTTCCTATTAGCTTGTAGAGGTCCCCCAGCACCGGCTCAGCCCAGCCGCGGTGGAAGCGGCACATGCCGGCGTCTTCGACCAAGGCCTCCACCACGGCGCGGTCGTAGGCAGTCTTGGCGAACTCCTCAGGCGGCATAAAGGTCGGGTTGTAGTTGGTCCAGTATTTGCCCAACACATACATCGGCGCCACCATGCCGGGGGCCCAGTAGAAGTTGGGGGTCATATAGCCCCATTCGCCGAAGGCCGCGTAGACGGCCAAATCCTCGAACCTAACGCCGGCCCTCGCGGCCCTATCCCTATACTTCTCCCCTAGGGCCTTGGCGGCCCTCCTCATGCCCAGCTCGGCCACTAGGGCCATGACGTCCGTGCCCCTCCCCACATATGCCCTCAAGAGCTCCTCGGCCAACTTGGCGTTCTTCTTCGAGTCCTCCTCCGGCCTAAACTTGGCGGGGTCGAAGGCCGGCACGCCGGATATGCCGACCTCTTCGGGTTCCAACAGCCCGTTATACACGGCGTCGAAGAGCCAAGCCGCGACGTGTCCCGGCCTCTATCGCGTCCAGCCCATCGGCGTCTACCTCGTCCACTAGCTTTACCGAGTCCTCGAACGTATAGACGCCTATGAAGGGGCCCATGGCGTGGAACGGCTCGTAGTCCACCTTCTTGCCGTTCCAGACCTTTTTGCAGGTGACGGGGCAAGGCTCTCCGCAGTTGTACCAGCTCCTGGCCTTCTCGAAGACGAGCTCGTTGAAGGGCTTCCAGAACAGCCTCAATATGGCGTCCACGTGCCTTATCCTCTCCTCCCTATCCATATATATCGATTTGTAGCCGAAGAGCGGGAGGAGGTCGCGGTAGTGCTGGTAATTTACGCCGAAGGTCCCGCCGGTGCCCATGCTTGGGTCGAACCTATACTTCACGGTCTTCTCGTTGAGGGTCTCCAGATAAGGCTTCTTCAGCTTAGCCTTAATCACCTCATCTATCCTATGTATGTCGAGGACCTCCGGGTGCCTGGCCCTTGCCTTGCCCCCAGCTATTATGGCGGCCAGGTTGTGGCCCCGCGCCGCGGCGGACCCAGGCCCTCCTCTAGCCGCGAAATCCTCGGCGCCCTTCGCGAGCTCGCCCTTAGGCGTGAGGTCTATGGAGGCTAGGGCGCCGTTGTAGGTGCTCCAAGCCCCCGGCCCCACCACCACCGCCCTGGCGTTGTTCTTGGTGAAGAAGTCCCTATACCTATCGTAGAGGTATTTCGTAAATGCGTAGACGCCCTTGAGTCCCCCATAGCTATACGTCGGCTCTACGTGCTCTATCGTTATGCCCTCCTGTGAGGCTAAGACCACGGCGGGCCTGGGGGCCTTGCCCGTCACGACGTAGGCGTCTATGCCCGCGCCCATGAACTTATACGCGGCTCCCCCCATGGCGCTTGAGTGGAGGTTGCCGGTCATGGGGCTTCTGAATACCGCGACTAGCCTATGGACGCCGATTAGCCTGCCCCCCACGAACTGCCCCATGCCTATCACGAGGGGCGAGGCGGGGTCGTAGGGGTCTAGCCTCCAGCTCTGGGCCTCCTCGTGCACCTTAAGCCCTAGGCTCACGGGCCCCTGCGCGTCGATCTCCCTAACCTCGTACTTGCCCGAGCCTAAGTCTATGAAGGCCACTCGCATGAGTACACGGGAGGTGTTCCTCTTAACCTTTGTGGTATAATTAATTATAATGGTAAAACTTATTATACCAAGAATTCTCGATTATATGCTTACCAAGGAGATCATGGGCGGCCGCGTCGTCTCTTGCACCACTAGGGACACCATAAGGTGCGCCGTGTCTAAGATGTACGCCTACAACGTGGGCTCCGTCGTAGTCGTGGACGACTTGGGGAGCCCCGTGGGCATCTTCACCGAGAGGGACCTCGTAAGGGCCGTGGCCGAGGGCCTCAGCCTCGACACGCCGCTTGAGAGAGTGGCCAAAAAGGAGCTCGTCGTGGCCTCGCCCGATGAGCCGTTGATCTCCGTAGCCAATAAGATGATCGAGCACAACATACGCCACATACCCGTCGTCGAGGGGGGCAAAGTTGTCGGCGTCCTCAGCATACGCGACGCTCTGAGGAGCCTAGTGGCGCTAGAGGCGACCTATCCTTAAATCCACCCTCTTTTTCCCCTTCGTGAAGGACTTGCTGGCTAAGAAGGCCCTAGAATTCGTCAGAGACGGCTACGTCATCGGGCTGGGCTCCGGCTCGACCGCCAAGGCGTTTATAGAGGCGTTGGGGAGGCTCGCGTCTGAGGCTGGGCTTAAGCTAACGCTCGTCGCAACCAGCGTGGACAGCGAGCTTAAAGCCGCCGAGGTCGGGCTGGGGCACATGCTCCGCCCCCTCTGGCTCGTGGACTCGATTGATTTAGCCGTCGACGGCGCTGACGAGGTCGCAAAGGACCGCGTCTTCTTGAAGGGGAGGGGCGGCGCGCTGGTGCGAGAGAAGATAGTCGACTACCGGGCCTCCACGTTGCTCATATTGGCTGAGGCGACCAAGCTCGTTCCCGCCGTTCCGGCACGTAACCCAGTCCCAATAGAGGTGGTGCCCTACGCTTGGCGCCACGTGGCCCGCGACGTGGAGCGCAAATTCGGCGGCGTGTGCCGGCTGAGGATTAGCGACTCGGGCCGCCTAGGCCCCCACATAACCGACAACGGCAACTACATCATCGACTGGACTCCGCCAGGCCCGCTGGGGCCGGAGATTGAGGACGCGCTTAAGGGGATCCCCGGCGTGGTGGACACGGGCATATTCGCTAAGCGGAGGGACGCCGTGGTGCTCCTGGCCGACGAGCGCGGCGTCTACGCGCTCTGAGGGAAAACGAGCTCGGCCCTAGCAATATAGACGTTGTCCTCGTCCTCTATTATCCTGGCTACGACCTCGTCGCCCTCGCGCAGCCTCTTATCCGACGTGACCGTGATGGAGCGGTCCAGGAGCGGGTCCCCCGACAGCTTGAGGGGGACCGCTAAGTATTCGCCCTTGAAGACCCCCCGCGCGATGACTCTGGCCTTCACCCTCTCGCCGGCTCTATGGGGCTTAGGGACGGCGGGCCTCCTCTCGACTCTGAACGGGTTTTCGCCGCGCCAGTCGAGCCTTATGCCCAGCTCCTTCTCCAATCGCCGTAGCCAGCGCCAGAACTCGGGCCACTCGACAGGCCTCACGCCGTCCGGCCTTCTGCCCCTTTTGTGTGGGAGATACTTCTGGATTAAGACGGGGGGCCACCTCTTGCCCAGCCCCGCCTCCACGGCCCATTTAGCTATCTTTGGGAGCTCCCCGTCGTTGAGGCCGGGTAGCCATACGGGGGAGACCAATACGTCCATCCTCGTGTTTCTCACGGCGAACTCCGCGAGCGCGGCGGCCCTCGCGGGGTCGTAGTAGCTTGCGCCGGCCAGCCTCTTGGCTAACGCCGGCTCTAAGGCGTCTAGGCTCAGATTTATTCTGTCCAGCCCCGCCTCGGCCAGCTCCCTTATCTTCTCCTCGCTTAACATAAAGAGCCGCGTCTGCATAGAGATCGCCTCGACCTCCTTTATCCCGCGTATATCGCTTACGAGCTCGACGAGCTCTGGGTAGACCGCCGGCTCCCCCATGCCGTCTATGTGCACCTCTAAGCCGGGGCCCTTGAGCTTGGCCACAGCCCTCAACGCCTCGGCCAGCTCCTCCCTATCAGCTATGAAGTCCGCCCACCGCCGCCTCTCGAGAGGCCCCGCCGCGACAGAGCAGAAGATGCAGTTGAGGGGGCAGAGGCTCGTGGGCCTCACCTCGACTATGTTCGTGCCTTGATCGACGATGCCGAAGTAGCGCGTACCGATCATCGGCGCGCCCACCCTGTACACCTTCCGCGGCGGCTCCACGACCACACCGAGTATGGCATAGATATTTTTACAATAGGGGAGGCGCCCGCCGCCCCTCACAGGCCGGCGTCGCCGGACTCAGGCGGCTAGTCCCGGCCGATATGATTAATGGGCGATGTTTATAGGTATTTCCACGAAGACGTAGCTTGAGTTGTAGGGCAAGCTCACGTAGGCAGTGATGCTGGGGATGAAGGTCTCGTTGAGGTAAAATCCTAGGCAGCGCATCTTCTCCTCCTCCGTTAAGGTCAAGACGCCGCTGAGCACGCCGGCATAGATATGCCCTCTTTCTCTTTGCAACGCGCCGGCTAGGTACCCCTCCAGCCTAAAGCCGCTGGGCACCATAGCCGCTAGGGCCTCCTCTATTCCGCCGAGCCCGTCGGCCTCTATAGTCGCGCCGCTTATCGATTTAACGGCTTGTATCATCGCGCTTGGCTTAAGCCAAGTGATTGCTCCAGATACGCGGTCCTTTCCCAGCGTAATGTTGTAGTATAATTGATCGCCTACGAAGTACGCAGTGGCGTTGAGCCGCTTTAGGAGCGTCTCGTTCTTAAGCTCTTCCACGGCCGCCAGGAGGGCCTCGGCGCCCTCCCTATATATAGTTATGTTTGCCTCGTCTACGGCCTCGACGGCCCGCGCCTCCATCATGCAAGTTATCGCGCTGGGCAGCTGGGACTTCACCGCACGCCACTGTTGCAGATATATGGAGGCAGGCAGATACGCGCGCAGGACGCCGTTGTATATATAATATAGCTCGTAGAGATATATAGCGAGCGCCAGCGCGGCGATTAGTAAAGCTGTGGCGAGTAGCCAATACACATAAAAGCGCCCTATTATAGCCAGCTTCAGTAGCTCCAGCCGCGGAAGCCCAGCTCCCGCCCCCGCCACAGCACCCTGCCCCGCCCCTCGACGGCCCTCGCAAACGCCACGTAGCCTGTAGGGATTGGGCAGTCTGGGCGTACGGCGAATACGGGCAAGAACTCCTCGCCGGCGTTGAAGACGACCTCCTCTGCGTCTATACCCAGCGCGGCCGCGGCATCGAGGACTTCGGAGGGGGCGGGCAGTTGCTCCACCACTATATCGACGCCCTTAGCCATAGCCCACAGGACGTCCGCAAGCCCATCCGACGAGTCCATGGACGCGTCGACGCAGGCGGGGTCGGGGGGATCGGGCCACCTCAGCGAGGGCCGCCTCAACATCTCCACTCCTACTGCTACTTGCGGCACATCGAGCCTAGTATAGGCCTTAAAGGCGAGGCCCGCGTAGCCGAATAGGGGAGGCGTTATCAGGATATCGCCGGGCTTGGGCCGCCTCCCTATCCTTCGCTGGGCCCTCCCGACGGCCGCCACGTCAACCACGACCTCGACGCCTCCGTTCAGATCGCCGCCGGCGTATTTGACCGAGAAGTGGGCCGAGGCCGCGAGGGCCCCCCTGAACACGGCCTCGGCCTTTTCGGGGTCGGGCGCGGTTATGGAGACCGCCACGGCTAGGGGCTCGACGAATTTAACCCTTAGATCGCTCAACGCAGCTGCGACGGCACGCCAGCCCAAGTCCTCGTAGGTGTGGAAGGGCATCTTGGCGCGGCTCTCGGCGAAGCCGTCTATTTTTATCGCCAAGCCCTCTAGATAAGATACGTCGTTTTCCTCCTCCCCGATCGCCGACAAGAACCGCTGGACCAGCTCCTTCTCGCGTAGCACTATTCGGCCGAGCTATAGATAATAGAAGTCGCCGCCTCTAAGTCGCCCGCCTTGAGGGGGCCCCACAGCTGGGAGCGGTCGCGGCACAGCACGTAGCGGATCTTCGACCTGCTGTCGTCCTTGACCACGAGGCCGTGGGAGGCGAGGCCCTCCAAAACGTGCTTCACGAGGGTTAGGGCAATGGGCGCCGTCGTGTCTATGCCCGCGGCCTCCAAGACCCTCCTGGGCGTGAAGGAGACGCAGTTGCCCCTCGCCTCCGAGACGATCTTGGCCAAGCCCTCGGCCACCGTCTTCACGACCTCTTTGAAGTCGGCCGTGTTAAAGGCGCGCATGTATACGTCCCTCCGCCGTAAAAATAAGGCCAGTGCGCCGGATTTAGCCATACCACGCGCATCTTCCTGTACTACCCCTCTAATAGCTGGCGTATACGCCGACATTTTAAAGCGCCGAGGAAAATAATACCCCTGTAATTAGCGCCTCGATGGCGGCTAGTCGGCCCAGAAATTGAGTAGCAATTAGCGCCTCCTTATCGAGAAGTAGTCGCCGCTTAGTACCCCCTCGCGCCTCTTGGGCTCGTTGAATATCTCGACCTCGAAGTTCTCGTCGTAGTAGGACAGCCCGTCGCGCCCGGCGACGACACGCCTAGGCTTCATCCTTATCTCGGAGAGCCTCCTCAAGAAGTCGCCGAAGACGGCCTCCCTGCCCCAATCCATACACCTCCTATTATCTGGGTCGGGCCCTCCCTCGAGGCCCGCCTCATCGCCGTAGTACACCATCGGCGTGCCTATCCACGTATATATGAAGACCAACGCCGCCTTTATCTTCTCGGGATCCCCCTTCAACAATGTGGCGGCCCTCGGCGTGTCGTGGGTACCTATGAATAGCCAAGAGTTCTCCAGGAAGCGCCTAGGCAATAGGGCCATCTGTCTCTTGAGGACGTTGGCCAGCTCCTCCCCGCTGCCGCCGTTGAGGAACTCGATTAATTTCTCCCACACAGGATAGTTCATCACGCCGTCCACGGCGCCTCTCCACAGGAACGGGTCGCCCCAGACCTCAGCTATTAGGGGCTTGTTCAGGAACTGCCTTAAGTCCCAGAGAAACCACGGCGGAATTCCGGCGGCGACGTCTATTCTAAACGCGTCGACCCCTGCCGAGGACCAATACAACAACACCCCCTTTATCCACTCCCCTGCGAATTTCACGTCGAGCTTCGGCATCCTCTTAACGTCCATGAACTTCTCGTAGTCCCCGCCGTAGATGTAATACCAGCGCGAGTACTCGGGGTCTCCCTCCAGGGCTTTGGCGAAGGCCGGGTGACCCGAGCCCGTGTGGTGTATCGGCATATCCAAGACCACCTTCACGCCGGCCCTATGGGCCTCCTCAATTAATCCCCTGAGGGCCTCGTTGCCGCCTAGGTCGTCGTCTACGTTGAAGTAGTCCACTACGTCGTATCTGTGATACGACATAGCCCTAAACACCGGCGATAGGTATATCGCGTCGAAGCCCATAGACCTTATATAGCCCAGCCTGCGCTTGACGCCCTCGAGGTCGCCGCCCAGTCTATCCCTAGGGCCTCCTTGGCGCTTACAATCAAATCTGTCTACGAAGACGCTGTACACGGCCCTAAACAGCCGCCCGGCGTTGCCCAGCCTGCGCAGAGGTCCTTTTAGGACCAAGACGTTGTACCCGCCCTCAACGGGCCCCTCGTCGAGGACGACCTCCCCGTCGACGATGTACCTGTACCGGTATTTGCCAGGGGGGAGGGATACGTAGGCGCAGTAATCGCCGCCGCAGAAGGCCAGCTCTATCGGCTTCATGAAGGCCGTGAAGTCGCCTACCACGAAGGCCGCCCTACGCGGCTTGGCGTTAACAGAGAAGCGGACGAAGTGGAGTCCCCCAGACTTATAAACGGAGACCGGCATGCGGCGCCTATAGGGCGGGGGAGAAGATGCTGATGGCTATATACGCCACGCCGACGGCGGCTTCGACCAATAAGTTCACAGACTCGTTGGTGAGCCACCCCTTCACGACGTAGTTCTCGCACCTCGGCTCGTCGTAGATAACCCCGTGGCATATATACTTACGCTGAGCGGCCGCCCCCACGACGCTGTCTAAGATATCCCCCGCGAAGCCCAGCCCAGCCACCATGAAGGGGTTCAGCCCCATTAAGAGATAAGAGATGGCCCCCACCGTGGCGGCGCCCGCCAGCGAGGCGAGGGTGCCCACTAGCGTCACCCCGCCCGAGGTGCCCGGCTCGACCTCGACCCACGGCTTAGTTATTAGGCGGGGCCTCCCTCCATATGCCACGCCCACTTCGCTGGCCCAAGTATCTGCAGTGGCCGCCGCTATGGCTATGGCAGTCGCCGTCAGGGCCGGGGCAACGCCAGCGAAATATAATAGGGCGAATAAGGCCATAGGGGTCCCGACGCCGACTACTTGCGTCAAGGACCTCCCAGCCACGTCCTTAAGCCCGTGTTGGGCCTTCCACTGGCTCCTGAGCCTAGTCAATAGGCTTGAGGAGACGAAGAAATATACGAACACCGCGAAGAGCCTCAAATCGGCGAACGCCAAGGCCCACGCAACCAGCGTCCCGGCCACAGCGCCCCTCAGCTTTATGAAGCCAGCCCTATACGCCGCGGCGGCTATTATCGGCACCACGGCGAGGGCGGCCGCTAGGAGGAAACTCATAGCCGAGCTAGGGAGAGGGTATAAAATTTTTTATTGTAAAGGGCTTTTTAAAATCTATTTTCTTTTTAAAAAATATTTTTAAAATAGTGTTTATATACAAAAATTTTGATAAAAATCATATAAATAAAATTATAAATGGAAAATCTTGTTTATAGTGCTAGTTTTCTTAAAATTTAAAAGCGGTTTGGTGGCACGGGTCATGGATATCTTGGATAAGTTGACGCAGAGATACGGCGAATATATAGAGGCCGCGCTCTCGCGGTACCTCTCCCTAGACGCGGCCCCCGACTTTAAGGACGCCGTCCTCTACCAGATATCTACGGGCGGGAAGAGGCTTAGGCCCCTCCTGGCCTTGGCCACGGCCGAGGCCGTATCGGGCGACTTCAAGCCCGCCATACCGGCGGCCGCAATAGTGGAGTTGATACACAACTACAGCCTAATATACGATGATATAATAGACAGAGGGGATGTGAGGCGGAATAAGCCGACTACCCGCAAGGCGTTCGGCGACTACGCGGCCATCCTCATAGGCATATGGTATAGGGAGGCCATAGAGGAGGCGGTGCTAGAGACGCCGAAGCCCCCACTCTTCGCTAGAGAGGTCGCCAAGGTGATAAAGGCCATAGACGAGGGGGAGAGGCTAGATATATTGTTCGAAATGGCTGGGAGGGAGGACCCCTACTTCGTCGAGGCCAGGTGGAGGGAGGTCAAGCTAGACGACTACATACGCATGGTCTCGTTGAAGACGGGGGCCCTAATAGCGGCCTCGGCCAAATTCGGCGCCATGAGCGTCACAGACGACTCCTCCTTGATAAACGCGGCGTGGGACTTCGGCATGAACGCGGGCGTAGCGTTTCAAATAATCGACGACGTCTTGGACATATTCGGCGACCCTAAGAAGTTCGGCAAGGAGATAGGCAAGGACGTCAAGGAGCATAAGAGGGGCAACATAGTGGTCTTGCTGGGCCTAGGGGAGCTCGACGAGAAACGCCGCGGGGAGCTCCTATCCATTTTATCGAAGCCAGCCGTCGGCGACGCCGACGCTAAGCGCGCCGTCGAGATATTGGCCTCCACTAACGCCAAGGAGACCGCGTTGCGGCTCGCCGACGAATATAAGGAGAAGGCGCTGGGGGCCCTCGCCAGATTGCCCAGCAGTAAGGACCTAGAGGAGCTGGCGACATTTATAGTCCAGAGGCAGTTCTAATGTGTTAATCGTAAAATTCGGCGGAAGCGCCATCACCGACAAGAAGAGGCCTTATACGTATAGGTGGGGGAGGCTCCGCGGGGCGGCCTCGGCGCTCCGAGGACATAAGGCCATATTAATACACGGCGCAGGCTCGTTTGCCCACCCCCACGTCAAGGCCTACGGCCTCACGCCCATAGGAATCGCCGCCACCAAGGCCGCCCTGAGGCTGCAGACGGCCCACGTAATCGAGGACTTGGCGGCCGCCGGGATATACGCCATGCCTATAGAGCCCAGCGACGTCTTCTGGGGCCTTGAGCTGGCCCGGAGAGAGCCCATAGACGCGGCGCTGGCCGCCGGGATGTACCCGCTACTCCACGGCGACGTGGTGCCCTCAGACTACGGCTACGTCGTCATAAGCGGCGACGACATAGCGGTGGAGCTGGCCAAGGCCTATAAGCCGACTGCGGTGGTGTTCCTAATGGACGTGGACGGCATATACACCGCGGAGCCGGGCACTCCGGGGGCCGTCAAGCTCAGAGAGGTAAACGAGGCCGTGGTCGGCGGGGCCGCCGGCATAGACGTCACGGGGGGAGTCGCTAAGAAGGTGGAGGCGGCCCTCGCCGTGGCCAAGATGGGCATACCGGCCTATTTTTGCTCCATAGACGACGTCGAGGGCTTGTTGGAGATAATCAGCGGCGGCGACCCGGCTACATGCACTGCGGCTAGGCTAGCAGGCGGGGAAGCTAGCCACGGCGCCGCCGGCGGTCATATATAGTACAATTATTACAAATATTACTAGGAGCAACATGGCGATAGCCCAGTAGGACGTGGACTCGCGCTCCCGAGCGTAGAAGAGGGCCACCGCAAAGGCGACGCCCAAGACGCTCAGCCACGCTAAATTGCCGCATAGGCCCGGGGACAACACTATAGACCAGAAGCCTTGTAGGAAGAGCGCGGTTAAGGCGGCGGCGAGCACGGTTATGGCTAGGGCGACTACGTCGACTTTCCTCGCCATAGCCGGCGTTAGACGAAGATATTTAAACGTTAGCTGTCGCCAGCGCGTGTCCATAGTCGCCGAGTCCGAGGGCAATTGCCCCGCCTGCGGCGCGCCTACGTTTAAGCTGGTCGGGCTACTATACGACATACCCCATTTCGGCAACACCGTCCTCTGGATAGGCCATTGCAGGACCTGCGGCTACCGCTACTTCGACTTAGAGTACGCCGAGTCTGGCCAGCCCACTAGAATTATCTTCAAGGCCGAGAACGGCGAAGACGTCGCTAAGTCTTGGCTTATTAGGTCTAAGACCGGGTCGATTAAGTCGCCGGAGCTGGGCTTCGACCTAGAGCCGGGCCCGTCGGCGGAGCCCTTCATCACCACGGTCGAGGGGTTCTTGTACAGAGCCTTGGACTACGCCGAGAGGCTCGAGGCGTTGGAGCCTGAGAAGGCCGATAAGGTGGAGGAGTTCATGGCCAAGGTCAGGCGCGCAATAGACGAGGGCGGCTTCACGCTCATAGTAGAGGACCCGCAGGGCAAAAGCGCGATAATACCGAGGAGGCCCGAGATAGTTAGGGTGGAGAGGCTCAGCAGTACTTCTTGACGTACTCCTCTAAAAGCTCGGGGTAGGGGTCGGGGTATTCGCCCAGCCTCTTCTTAAAGGCCTCGATTAAGTCGTCCGTGGGGTATCCCCTCCGCCTATAGGCGCACGCGCGTATTAATGTGGCCAGCTTATCGGCGAAGGAGACCAAGAGGCCTAGGTCCGTGCTCCTCCGCCTATACTGGGAGAAGAGGTCGTAGAGGTGGGGGTACAAGTGCTTGAAGGCCTCCTCCTCTAGCTTAGCCCAGTCGACGCCTTCCCTCACCCCGTTGCTGGGGTGGCCCAGCTCGGCCTCGGGGAGGTCGTGCAGGAGCGCGGCAGCGACGGCGTAGGCTGGGTCTACCGCGATCCCCAGCCCGCTCAGCTTAGCCGCTATCTCCCCCGCCAAGAGGGCCGCCAAGACGCTGTGTTGGCAGACCGACTCGGCGTCTTGGACCCCGCGCTGTAGCCAGCCTATGCGCCTAATTCCGCATAAGGCGTCTACGGCGGTGAGGAGGTCCATTAAAGCTCGCCGAACTCCGCCGGCTCGCTCCTAGGCGTTATCTCGCCCGCTATGGGGGTCCTCAAGACGGCGGGCACCTCCTCGCGCTTGTAGTTGGCGAGGGCCCACGACATCTTGACGTAGGCGGTCTCGGGGAGCATGTCCTCTAGGGGGACTACGCCTAGGGCCAAGAGCTCTCTGCCCCTCCTATATATGTAGAGGTTCGTCCTCCCGTATATGGTCTGGCTAGTCATGGCCACCACGACGCCTGCGTCCACGGCCTTCTTAATCTCCGGGAGGAGGTCCTCGGCGACGTGGCCGAAGCCCGTGCCCTCGAGCACAATGCCCCGCACGCCCATATCGACTAGGGCCGAGATAACGCTGGGGGGCATGCCGGGGTAGAACTTAACCAGCGCCGCCCTATCGCTGAAGGCCGCCTTGACGCTCAACTCGCCAGGGGACCTCGGGGCGTAGTCCTCCCTCAACATCTTCACGGCCCTCTTCTCCACGTCGATTTCGGCGAGGGGGGAGGTGCCTATGCTCCTAAACGTGTCCCTCCTAGAGGTGTGCATCTTCCTCACGCGCGTCCCCCTATGGGCGTAGAGCGCTCCGTCGCTGGAGGCCTTATGCATCACGAGGACGGATTCGGCGAAGGGCGCCGCGGCCGCCGCCAGCACCGCGCCGGCTATGTTCTGAAAGGCGTCGCTGGAGGGCCTATCGCTGGATCGCTGCGCCCCCACGAAGACCACGGGGCCTGGGGAGCGCCTTATGGCGAAGGCGAGGGCCGCCGCGCTGTAGTGCATGGTGTCTGTGCCGTGCAGGAAGACGACGCCTCTAAAGCCCCTGGCCAAGTACTCAGCCGCCTTCTCGGCCATGGCGGCCCAGTCCGAGGGCTTCATATCTTCGCTGAACTTCGCCATAAACGCCTCGACGCGTATAGAGGCGAGCTCCGATACGCCCGGCGCGAGCTCGAACAAGAGGGAGGGGTCCATGGTGGGATAGACGGCGCCCGTCGAGTACTCTACCCTGGAGAGTATAGTGCCCCCAGTGGCCACGATGGCGACCCAAGGCCTCCCCGTGTCGACCTCCCTCGCCTCGCCCACAGCGACCTCGGGGGGCCCCTCCAGCCCCTCCAGCTCCTCTATTTTCTTGACCCTCGACTTGGCGATGCCCACGTTGTATCCGTTGCGCAACTTGACGACGTAGACGTTGGGATCGGAGTAAGCGGTGGGCGGCATCAAGATCCCCTCTACGACCCCGTCCTCGAGATAAAGGCGGACTCTAGACATCCCTTTGCCGGGCACTTTCGCCGCCTAGGCCGGTATATAAAAATACTAAGCTAAGGCGGCGCCCTGGCCCACGAACACCTGCGCCGCCACGCCGCCCTTGACTACCACGACTATGGGGAGCTCGTTGGAGAGGGACTGGAGCAGTTGCTGGCCGCTCCCAGTTAGCGTGACGCCGTTTTGCATTAAGGCGGCGTCAATCCACTCGAACACAGCGCTCATCTGGTTGGTGCTCTGGCCCGGCGTAACTAT
>JZWT01000036.1 GCA_000960885.1 Thermoproteus sp. AZ2
TTGAAGTCCATGCCGAACTGCCCGGCCTGGACCACCACGTCCTTGAACTCCTGCTCCGTGGTGACGTAGACCACGGGGTCGCCTGCCCTTAGCCCGGCCCAGGCGAAGTGCATGGCCAAGATGGATTTCCCGACGCCGGGCTCGCCCGTGACGACGACCCAGCTCCCCTTAGGGACGCCGCCCTCTATGGCTTCGTCGAGCTCCCTTATGCCGAAGGGGACCCTCTCTACTTCGGCCACGCTAGGGAGTGGGGAGGAGGCTAAAAGTCTACTTAGCCCAGGCCTCTAATATCTCGGCGTTGCTCATGACCGGGAATAGCCGAGACATATTCGCCAGGGACCTCTCATGGGCGTCCTTGTCAGTGGACGAGACGGCCTCCTTGGCTATGACTGGGAGGAAGCCGAGCGCTTGTGCGTGTCTGGCCGAGGTCTCTACGCCGATGTCTGTGGATATGCCGGTGAAGACTATCACGTTTTTGCCGGCGTTTCTGAGGTATAGCTCGAAGGGCGTCCCCACGAATATCGACGTGGTGTGCTTATTCAACACGACGTCGCTCGGCTCCGGATAGACGTCCTTGTATATATCGCCGGGATTCCAAGAGCGCCTAAACGGCGGCGAGAACTTCTCGGGGTAGGGCGTTATTTTTGTATAGACTATGGGCACGCCGTACTTCCTCGCGCCGCTTATCAACTCCTTTAGCTTTGTTAGGAATTGGTCCTTGTTGAATATGGAGTTGACGAGCGCCTCCTGTACGTCCCATACCACCAATACGGAGTTATTTCTCGTCACGTACTTTTTGAGCTCCTCCACGTTGAACATGACAACGATTGATCGGCTATATTAAAGCTTTTGCACTTCCGAGTTGGCCTCCTTAAAGGCCTCGTGCAAGTCGGCTACCGCGCTCGGCTCTACGCCGAGCCTCGCGGCTGCGTCCATCAGTTTGCCGGCCCTCTCGGCGAGCCTCCTAAACCTAGACTTCAACTCCTTCGGCGAACCTTTTCGGCGCCTGATATCGGCGGCCAGCCTCCGCAACTCGGCGGCGAGCCTCTCCGCGGATTCATCGAGGGCCCTCCTCACTATATGCCTTATGGCGTTATACTGCTCCTCCGTGAGCGGAATCACGGCGAGCTCGAGGCGCGGGCCCTCGCCCTCATCCTCCCACCGCCTTATCGCCTCCTCCTTGGCCCTCTCCACGAGCCTCCTCGCCCTATCCTCGGGCTCCCAAGTGACCGCAAGACCAGGCCCCAGCTCGACGCAGGGGAATGCGGCGAATAGCCTTCGGGGGATCTCCTCGTCCGACGAATAGACTATCACCAGCTCCACGAGGCGGCGGGCGCGGCCCCTATTAAACCTTGCCCAACGCCCTAGCTAGGGCCAAGACCTTCCCCCTATCCTTTACGCCCGGCGAGGACTCGACGCCGCTAGCCACGTCTACCATATAGGGCCTCAGGGCGGCTAGGCGCTCGGCGCTCTCCGGGGCTATGCCGCCGGCCAAGGCTATCTTCTCCATCGAGGCCAGCCTCTCCACGAGCTCCCAGGGTAGCTTGAGGCCGTACTTATACCTAACCTCCGAGCCCTTCACGGCGTCGACTAGCACGTATTCGACGTCCATTGAGATCAGGCGCGCGGCCTCGCGCAACACGTCGTCTCTCCCGTAGACGGCCACCGGCGCGATCCTTATGCCGTAGCCCCTCGCCAGCTCCACCACGTCTTCGCCTACGCGCGAGGGTATTTGGGCCACGGGCAGATCTATCCTCCTGGCCAGCTCCACCGCATCTCCAGGGCTCAACGCGTCGAAGACCGCCACCGGCTTGGCGCGGCTCAACAAAGAGGCGAGGGACGCCGCGTCGTCGGGCCGAATCCTCCTGGGGGAGGAAGTCGTCGGGTCCACTATGAAGCCGGCGTATTCGGCCACCGAGTCCACCAGCTCCACGTCCTCGGCCCTAGTCAGCCCGCAGATCTTGAGCAGGGTCACGCTCTGCTCGCCTTAACTACCCTCTCTATATGCCGCGCCGCCTCCCCGCTCTCGATCACTTGGCGAGCGAGCTCGTAGCCGTCGTGCGGGGTCTTGGCCAAGCCTGCGACGTATAGGGCGAATGCGGCGTTTACGGCTATTGCGTCGAGCGCCTCGCGGTCGCGCCCGCTCAAGCCCGCGAGGGTCTTGGCGACGGACTCCTCCTTGGTCGAGGCCCTGGGGATTTTCCCCCGCCTCGCGCCTAAGTCCTCGGGCGCCACCGAGTAGCGCTCTATGGAGCCGCCGCGCACTTCAACAACGGCGGTCGGCCCCTCTATGGACACCTCGTCGACTCCGGGCGACCCGTGGACTACGACAAGGTGCTTAAACCCCATTAGCCTCCCCGCCGAGGCCACTACGTCCAACAGCCTCTCCTCGGCCACCCCCATGACTTGCCTAGACACGTGTGCCGGGT
Organism: Thermoproteus sp. AZ2; assembly: GCA_000960885.1. Classification (GTDB taxonomy): domain Archaea; phylum Thermoproteota; class Thermoprotei; order Thermoproteales; family Thermoproteaceae; genus Thermoproteus. The sequence continues at coordinate 2,430 of JZWT01000036.1, forward strand.
TCGCCAAGGGCCCGATTATATTGAATATAGTCCTGAACGGCAGCTTTTTCCTTATCGGCGCCACTCTGGCGAAGGTCGGGTGGAAGGCCGGCGCGAAGAGGAAGGCGAAGCGCGACTCCCTCAACGCTTTGAGCGCTTGCTCGGGGGTGAGGCTTATGTTGTAGCCCAACGCCTCTAAGAAGTCGGCGCTGCCCGAGGCGCTCGTCACAGACCTATTCCCGTGCTTAATCACGTAGGCGCCAGCCGCTGAGGCCACCAAGGCGGCGGCCGTGGATAGGTTTATGGTGTTCTGCCCGTCGCCGCCTGTGCCGGCCGTGTCTATGGCCTCTACTTCGGCCGGGACTTTGACGCAGGTCTCGCGGGCGGCCTTCGCGAAGCCGGCCACCTCCTCGGGGGCCTCGCCCCTAACCCTAAGCGCCGTCAAGGCGGCCGCTATCTCCACGTCGCTTAACTCCCCGCGCAGAATGGAGAGCGCCAGGGAGTAGCCCTCCTCCAACGTCAGCCTCCCGCCCTCGCCCAGCTTCTTAAGCGACATGGGCTTTCTCGTAGGCGTCTACGTCCAGGAGGCCGTGGCCCGATAAGTTGAAGGCTATGACGGAGCCCGGCGGGAGCCTCTTGGCCAAGTCCAGCGCGGCCCTTATGGCGTGGGAGCTCTCGGGCGCCGGGATTATGCCCTCGCTCCTCGCGAACGCCACCGCCGCCTCGAAGACCTCCTCCTGCGTATAGGCCACGGCGTCTACTAAGCCGAGCCTTCTGAGCACCGAGAGACTGGGCGCCGCGCCGTGGTACCTCAAGCCGGCGGCGTGGACGGCCGGCGGGACGAAGTCGTGGCCCAGCGTATACATCTTAATCAACGGCAAGACCCCCACCGCGTCCGGGAAATCGTATTTGTACTCGCCCTTGGTCAACTTAGGCGCCGCCGCCGACTCGGCCGCCAGGAACTTAGTCCTCTCAAAGCCCTCGCCCCTAAGCCTCATGCCTATCATGGGGAAGGCGAAGCCCCCGAAGTTGCTGCCGCCGCCGACGCAGCCTACGACGTAGTCGGGCTCCTCCGGCATTTGCTGCACGGCCTCTAGGCCTATGACGGATTGGTGTATTAGGACGAACTCCAAGACGCTGCCGGGGAGGTACTTCCTCTTCTCGCCCCTCAACGTGTACTCCACGGCCTCTGATATGGCTATGCCCAAGGAGCCCGGGTGGTCGGGCCTATAGAACTTCTTCCCGGTCTCCGTCACCTCGCTAGGGCTTGGGTAGACGGTGGCGCCGTAGGTCTTCATGAAGACGACCCTCTGCCTCTTGCTGTTATAGGAGGAGCGCGTCATGAAGACAGTGGCCTTGAGCCCGAACAGCGCGGCGGCGAGCGATGCTGCCATGCCCCACTGCCCGGCGCCGGTCTCCGTGGCTATCTCCTCGGCCCCATCCGCCTTGGCGTAGTAGGCTTGGGCCAGCGCCGTGTTGAGCTTGTGGCTACCGACTGGTAGCGCTCCCTCGAACTTGTAGTATATATGCACCTTGAGGCCTAGCCTTCTCTCAAGCCCCTCAGCCCTCCTATAGGGCGTAGGCCTGCCGACTCTGGCGTAGGCCTCCCTGACCTCCTCGGGTATGGGTATCCAGCGTTCGGCCGAGAACTCCTGGTCTATTAAGGCCGAGGGGAGTATCTTGGTCAACAGCGCTATTCTGCTATCGCCCTCGTCTGGGTCTTTAGGGGGCGGGAGGGATATGGGCAGATCTGCGGCGATGTTGTACCATTTATTTACCACCCCGAAGACATAAGCCCGCGATAGGCCGTATTTTTAAGCGTTGCGCCGACGCGATTAGCCGGCGCCTACGCGCTAGTACAACAACAGAGCCCTCTCCCTCAATTTCCCGGTCACAGGGTCCACCTCCAGCTCTAGCACCTCAAGCGTAGTGACGCCGATTAGCACCCTATCTATTATATCCGAGATGAGGACGGGCACGACTTCCCCCCTACCCTCCATCTCTACCCAAGCCCTAGACCTCTCCAGCTCAATTACGCCGGCGCCCGTCTCCACCCTGGCCTTGCCCGTGGCCGATAGCCCCAGCCGCGACGCGAGCTCCCTCGGCACCACAGTGAGGGTCGCGCCGGCGTCCACCAAGGCCTTCGCCTCTACGATCTTTCTTCTATCCTCAGTACCTATCTTTACATCTATCCAAACATGGCCCACGTATCCTCCGCGGGCTATATTAAAAGAAGTCCGGCTATGTCTAGCGCGCCGCCTCCCGCGGCCTGGCGGGCCTCGGCTTGGCTAAATACGTGAGGAATACGCCGAGCAGTATCAGCGCGGATCCCGCCAGCTGTGCCTCCGTAGGCACGGCGCGGAAGATCGCGTAGGAGAATAGATAAGAGGAGACGGGCGTCAGCAAGACCATTTCGCTCACCTTGGCGACGCCGAGCTCCCTAATCGAGACGAAGTATAGGAGCCACCCCAAGCCCTGCGCCGCCACCGCCAGCGCTATTAGTAGCGCCAGCGAAATAGGCGTTGGGTCTATTCTGAAGTCCAGCGCCGCGGCGGGCGCCAGAAATAGCGCCGCGTAGCCGTTCATGGCCGCCGTGACCGGCATGGGGTCCTCCGAGGCTAGCCATCTGCCGTATAGTATAGAGCCCAGGGCCCAGAGGAAGCCGCCTATGAGCGGCAGGGCTACGTCTAGGCTGAGCCCGCCCCACGCCGAGAGGACCACTCCGGAGACCCCCAACGCTACGCCTAAGGTCTCGAGGGGCTTGGGCCTAGCCCCCAGCGCCGCGCCTATGGCTAAGACGAATATGGGCTGGGTATACATGAGGGCCGAGACTAGGCCCGGGTTTCTAGATATCGCCGTCGCTATGCTTAGCGACAACACGGTGGCCCCCATGCTCAAGATGCCCACTATCGCGGTGCGGAGGCCGGGCCTAAGGCCCCTAGCCGCCGCGTACAGCATTAGGAATCCGACGAGGGCCCTAAAGAAGGCTATGAAGGGCGGCGAGAAGAACTGCGAGAGGAGCTTCGTGAGGGGGTACGCGAGGCCCCAGACTACAACTAAGAAGGCTACTGCGGCGTAGGACTTCATCTCAAGGCGCGCCTTATTTCGGAGAGAAAGGCCACCGCGGCCTCCACCCCGCCCCCCTCCAGCGCCCTCATGGCCGCCGTCCCGACCACCACACCATCGGCGCCTGCGCCTATCAGCGACCTCGCCCTCTCCCCGCTGTCTATGGCGAAGCCCGCCACTAGGTAGGTGTCGCCGATTAACTCCCTAGCTATCTTTATATTCCTCTCGACGTAGACGGGGAGCCTTATCCCAGTTGCCGCGTAGAGGCCTAGGTAGATGAAGAGCGGGCTGTACCCCGCGAGCCTCCTCGCAAGCGCGTGGGGGAACTTGGAGGGGAGGAAGAAGGCTGGCTCCAGCCCGTACTCCTTAGACTTCGCCGCATAGGCCTCTAGGAGCTCGGGGAAATCTATCAACAAGTCGGGCAAAAGGACCGAGACCGCGCCGGCGGCTTGCGCCGCCCTGAATAAGGAGTCTAGGTCGTTCGCGAAATCCTCGGCGTAGCCCATGAGGATTAAGTTCTTGACGCGGCCCAGCTCCTCCAAGGCGGCCAGCCCCTTCACGCCCACGGAGCGGTGGCTACGCCTAATGAAGGGGCCGTCGTATTTGGGGTTAGCCGTAGGGATGCCGACCTCGACGAAATCGGCTAGGCCCTCCACGGCGCCTAGGAATCGCTTGAAGAGCCCCTCGTCGGGCCACCTAGCCGTGATATATACGCCGAGGCCTGGCCTAGGCAACACGTTGTGGGGTTTAGGGGCCCTAAATAAACTTTAAGTCAAGACGAAGTTCTCCAGCCTAACGCCGTCCCCCAGCACTTTGTGGGGCCAGACCCTACAGCCCATGAGGAGAGACCCCGAGCCCACAGTCACGTCGTCCCCCAACACGGAGCCGACTATAGTCGAGCGAGGGCCCACAAGGCTGTGGCGGCCTATAATCGACCTATTCGCCTTGGCCCCCTGTCCTATCACGACCCTATCCATAACCGCCGACTCGACGACCTCGGCGCCGTCCTCGACCACCGTGTAGTTGTCGATTACGGCGTCCTTTAGGTAAACCCCCCTCCCGAGCTTGACGTGTCTGCCTATGAGGACGTTGCCCTCCACCTTGACGTCGCCGGAGGCTATACGCTCCTTGAGCTCCCGCTTAAAGGCCAAGGACTCGGGGCTGGTGCCTTGGACGAAGACCCTAGGCGCTATTTCGTCCGAGGCCAGGTCGGAGGGCTTCAGACGGCTTAACAAATATAGGGCTGCGTCGAGATAGCGGTCGGGGCTCCCTACGTCGAACCAATAGCCCCTCGTCACAAATCCGTAGACGGGGAGGCCCGCCTCAATGGCCGAGGGTATTATGTTGGAGCCGAAGTCCATTAAGCCCTCGCGATATAGCTTAGCCCCCACATCGCCTTGGAAGAACCCCAGGAAATCCTCTGAAAGTATATATAGGCCCGTGTTGACTAATTTACTAGGAGCGTCTTCCCTCCGCTTAGGCTTCTCCACGAACTTCAAGATCCTCATGTCCTCATTCACGGCGGCTACGCCGAATTCCTCAAGCCTCTCCTCCTCCTTAAGCGCTATGGTCATAAAGGCGTCCTTAGACCTATGGAACTCGTAGAAGGCGTCTAGGTCTATCTCGAAGAGGTTGTCGCCCTGCACCACTAACACCGGCTCCTTAATCCCGTAGTACTCCAGCGATATCTTCACGGCCTCGGCGTTCCCCCTAGTCTCCACCCTAGGCATATAGCGCATCCTAACCCTGACGTTATACTCCCTCTCTAGCCAATACCCTTCGCCGAAGTAGTCGTAGACGTCGCGGTAGTTGTGGTAGCCCCTAACCCCCAGGAGGATCTCCTCGACCCCCTGCCTAGCCAGATTGACGATGCTGAACTCGAGGAGTGGGCGGTTCAAGATCCTCACCATCGCCTTAGAGGTCTCGACAGTCAGAGGCCGGAGGCGCACGGCCTCCCCGCCCAGGGGGATTACGGCCACGCGAATTCCCATAAATATTACCGAGGTGTATTATTTTATTTTCGCCGTTTATTTCCGCCGGCCGCCTACGCCGGTGACGGCGCGCCAAAACGCCATCTGCCTAGCCTTCTCGTAGCAGGCCATTAGTTGTTCAAAGAGGCGGCCCTCGCGGAAATTTTCATCAACGTAGGAAGATATATATTGCCTAAGCCTTTTTACATACTCTGGGCCCAGGGCTTGGGCCAAGGCCCTCAACGAGGGATCTGGGACGGCCTCGGGCCGCCCGCGGGCCCAATTGGCCAAGGACTCCATGGCGACCCCCAACGCGCGCGGGTCCTCCGGCGGCACCAATAGGCCGGTGCCCTCGCCTCCCCCCGCCCGTATATCCTTGACCACCTCGGGCAAGCCCCCCACAGACGCCGCTATTACGGGCGCGCCCACGGCCATCGCCTCTATGGCGGATATGCCGAAGGGCTCCCAGCGCGAGGGCATGACCAACGCGGCCGCGGCGTAGTGGAGCGCCATATATAAGTCGCGTGGGACCCTGGCCTTAGTTAAGGCGGCCCTCCCGCCCCTCGCCCACACAAGGCCCTCTAAGTACGCCTCGTATCCGGCGTCGCCCACGGGTATGCCCAATATCAGCAGACGCGCTGACGGCGCGTAGTCTAGGGCCCTAACCGCTATGTCCAACCCCTTTTGCCCCGTGAGCCTCCCCACGGCTAAGAAGAGGGTCCCCTCGCCGTCCAGCCAGCCCGACATGGGCGCGAGCTGGGCCAGTGCCTTAAGCGCCCCCGCGAGGCCCCCGTAGCGCCTCAAGGCCTCCTCGGCCTCCTCGGCCCTCCAATCGGTGGAGTTGTAGACGACGCACGCCTTCCCGCGGAGCCACTCGCCGTATTTCGCCAAGAGCTCGTTTAGGTACCCCCAGCTCACGCTGGAGAGCGCGTCTGCCTCTATCGCGGCGAAGCGCTCAACCGAGCCCCCCGCCTCGTCCCAGACCTGCGAGTAGCGCGACCACTGATGGCAACAGACCCTCCACACGAGGTGGGGCCTATCCGGCACGCCAGCCCAAGCCTCGGAGGCGTAGTGCCAAGGGAATGAATAGCCGGAGGACAAATGAATTGTGAAGACCAGGGGGAGGGCCAGGCCGACCTCCCGCTCGGCGTAGTCCCTGACGGCTACTCCGGCAAGCGCCGAATGCCAATCGTTGGCGTGGATTAGGTCAGGCAGCCCGAACCTCGCCGCGAAGGCGACGGCACCCCTCGCGAACAAGGCGGCCTTCTCCTCGACGTTTTCGTAGGGATACCAGCGGTCGAACACCAGCCCGGTCGGCGTGTCTAAGCCCTTGAATAATATCAAGCGCACAGGCCCTATGTGCGTCATATCCGCGCCGAGGCAATAGGGGTAGATCTTGCCGTCCAGCCCCCTGCGCTCGCCGCAAGCCCTCAAGTCCAGCTGGTAGAGCCTAAGCGGGTTGTCCCTCACTAAGTGGCGCCAATGCGACGGCATAAGGACGGTCACGTCTATGCCCCTCTTGGCGAGGGTTTCGGCGTACTGCCGCGCGGCGGAGCCCAAGCCGCCCACAGACGCCACGCCCTGGTACTCGAAGGTCAAAATCCAGACGGACCTAACCCTCTCAGGAGCGCGCATAGGCCTCGGCGGCCTCGGGCGGGAGCAGGAAGACTTCGCGTAGCCATCTGGCTACGTTGGGCCTATGGCGGTCGGCGATTCCCTTGGGCAGACGCCTCAACGCGCCGACAGCCTCATCTATCGAGCACGCGCGGTCCACCACGCGCCCGTCGTCGTCCGTGAAGTAGAAGCAGAGGTCGCCGAAGGCCCTCATCCTCTTGGCCGCGTCGATAGACCAGCTCTGCCTAATAAAGGCCGCGAGGACGGATAGGGCGGAGGCGTAGGCGAAGTGGGCCTTATACGCGCTCCCGTACGGCGAGAAGTAGCTGTGGACCTCCCCGGCGGGGCCTATCTTCGTGGCTTGGTAGTAGAAGTGGTCTGAGGTCGAGAGGAGGCGCCAGAGCCTCAGTGCCTCGCCCCCGAGGGCCCTCGCGTAGGGGTAAAGCCTAGACAGCAATGAGAAGGAGGACCGCTGCATCTCATTGCCGAGCCAAGCGGATAGGTCGCGCTCGTCGGCCCAAGAGATGGAGGCCCAGGGAGGGACGTCGTATATGTCCCTGGCCGGGTTGCGCCAGGCGGCCTCGCTGGCGGTCGCGAATCTGAGGCGCGGCCTCTTGGCCATCTCCCTAGGGAGCCACTTGAGGAACTCATGTATGCCCGACTCCGGCCAGTGGTGTTCGCCGAAGGTCTCGTAGTCCATAGCTATGAGGAGGACATCGCCGGGCGTCGCCTCGAGCCAAGACGCGTACTTATCGGCGGTCAGCGGCCATTGATCCCACCAACGCGCGCCGAAGCGGAAGCCCACGTCGTCCGAGAGGCGGTAGTTGCGGGTCAAGACCCTCGCCTCGCAGCCCCAAGCCCTATAGACGTAGTTGGGGGAGCGCCACCCCAAGACCCAGTCCGCGCCCTCCGTCAAAACAGTCCTATAGCCCAAGGAGTAGAGCTCGCACGCCACGTCGTTGTTGTAGATAAATTCTGTGTTCTCGGCCGCCTTAGGTCTATAGCCTATCTCCTCCTCGACCAGCCTCGCCTGCTCCCTGACCTGCTCCTCGAACTCGCCCCTATCGATGAACCAAGCCAAGCTGTGGTAATAGGTCTGGGCCACGAACTCGGCCGCCTCCATCGAGGCGAGCTCCCTAAACATCTCCAAGACGTCGGGCGCGCGCCTCTTCAACTGCTCTATTAGGAGGCCCGAGAGGCTGAAGGTGGCCTTAAACCCCACCTCCTTAGCCGCGTCGAGTATGATGCGGGTCGCCGGCCTATAGGCCTTCCTCACCACTCTGTCGAAGACCTCGGCGTTGAGCTCGGCGTAGAAGAGCTCGTCTGGGCTGGGCAGCGGGGGAACATCCTATCTATGTCGGGCCTCAGCCGCAGGGGCTGGTGGACCTCGAAGAAGAAGACTACGTCCACTCTAAATTTTGCCGGGTTTAAATATAGCCGTAGTCGCGAAAGAGGCGGTCCATTGAGTAGTAGTCGAACGTCTTATACGCGTTGAGCGCTATCTGCCAATAGGTGCCGTCGGCCAAGGCGTCTAGGGCCTCCTCAACCTTCCGCCTAAACTCCTCATACTCCCCATCGTTCACCTCGCGTGTGTCGGGCGGGAGGAGCTCCCTCCTATCCTCGCCGAATAGCCAGCCGTTGTAGCCATCCCTCACGACCTCCTCGACCGCGCCGTCCCTAGATGCCACCGGGGGTATGCCGTTTATGCCGGCCTTCATGAAGCTGGTGCCCGAGGCCTCCCAGCCCGAGAACGGCGTAAAGGTGAAGACGTCGGCGGCCCATATTATGTACTTGGCCCTATCCACGTATAGGTCGGGGAAATAGGCCACGTTGGGCCGCGTGGAGGCCAGCCTCTTAAACGTCTGGGCCATCGCCGTGCCGTAGGAGTCGGCCGGATGGGCGCGGCCGCCGAGGATATAGAAGGCGTCTGTGTTGATGTCCTCTATTAGGCGGACTATGAAGTCGGGCCTCTTATAGGCCGTGAGCCTCCGGGCCCAGACTATCACGGGCTTATCCGTCTTTATGCCCAAGGCCTTGAGGGCCTCCTCCCTCGCCCTCGCCCTAGCCGCCTTGAGCTCCTCGACGTCTTTAACCCCCTCGAGCGCCGGGTGGCGCCACCTGGGCACCTCCACGGCGTTTGTCACAGCCCTTATCTTTCGGGCGTGGTGGGGGAAGGTCCTCTGCGTGAAGCTCAACATCTTCTTGGACACGACTATCCCCTCGCTGGAGGCCGCCAAGCCCACCTCGGTCAACACCACGGGGTCCATGGCGAAGTCGTAGCCCAGCTCCCGGAAGAAGCGGGCTGGGAACGTCGGGTGGCCCCAGGGGGCTGGCGTGTGTATCACGAGCCTATACCTATCGAAGGGCCTCAGGAGGGGCACTAGGGCGGTGTAGGCCTCTTGGAGATCGACGTACTTCACCTTGTCCCAGCCTATGTGCTTCTCGATATAACATACGGCGGCCTTGGCGAGGATTAAATACTTCTTAAAGCGCTCCAAGTCGCTGGACTCTATGTAGAGCCTCTCAGTGGCCTTGACCGCCCAATCGGGCCTCACGGGGCGCGCGAAGACGACGGACGCCGTGTTTAGGGTATAGGAGTAGAACTCGACCTCGACGCTCTCGCCCCGGACGGTTATCCAGCACTTGTCGGCCGGCTTAAGCGACTTGAGGACATCCTCTTGGTCCTCCTCTACGGGCGCGAGGCCGCTGTCCTCCTCCTTATACGCCACGTAGCCCTTCGGGTAGAACAGCGTAATCACGGTGTAGGGGACGCCGAGGCGCGCCGCCGCGTAGAACTTATCCCCCTCTAATACTCCGAGTCCACCTGAGTAATTCCTACCGAAGTCTAAAGCTATTTCTGGTGTAATCGATACTATCACGCAACCCCGCAGCTGAGGCCTATTTATCCTTTCCGCCAACTTTAATAAGGGGAAAAGAGAATAAGGCGTGACGGGGTGGCAGGGGCGAATACTCAGGATAGATCTGACGAGGCGTAAGGCGGTCGTGCAGGGGCTGGACGCCAGGGTCGCGAGGGACTTCATAGGCGGGAGGGGCCTCGCCATAAAGATACTCTGGGACGAGTTGCCCCCGGGCGCGGACCCGCTCTCGCCGCACAACAAGTTGATCTTCGCCGCGGGCCCCCTCACGGGGCTCACCAACGTGAACATGGGCAAGCTGGTCGTGGCGGCCAAGAGCCCCTTGACGGGGGGCTACGGCGACGGCAACATAGGCGCGTGGGCCGGCGTATATATGAGGCGGGCCGGCTACGACGCGATAGTGGTCGAGGGGAGGGCCCAGAGACCTACATATCTCTATATAGATGAGAAGGGGGTCCAATTCTTAGACGCGTCGGATCTCTGGGGCTTAAACACGTGGGCCGTGGAGGATAAACTCCAGAAAATACACGGGAGGGACGCGGGGGTGTTGTCCATAGGCCCCGCAGGCGAGAACTTGGTCAGATACGCCGTGGTCACGGCACAGAAGGGGCGCGCAGGGGGCAGGCCCGGCATGGGCGCCGTCATGGGCTCCAAGAACCTCAAGGCTATCGTGGTCAAGGGCAGGGGCGAAATACCTGTGGCGGACAAGGCCATAAATAAGCTGGGCCTAGACGCAGTGACGGAGGGGAGGGCGCTGCCGGGCTACAACTTCTGGATGAGGCAAGGCACCACCTCCACCGTTGAGTGGGCGCAAGAGGCCTCGGTCCTCCCGACCCACAACTTCTCCGAGGGCCAATTCGACGAGTTCGAAAAAATCGGCGGGGCCATGGTGGAGAAGATGGAGGTAGATCTGAAGAGCTGTCCGCTTTGCTTTATGCCGTGCGGCCACTGGGTCCCGGCGGAGGGCGGGACCGTGGAGGTGGACTACGAGAACTTGGCCCTCCTAGGCTCAAACATAGGCCTCGGCGACTTGGCCAAGGTGGGCGAGCTGAACAGAATCGCCGATCTGCTCGGCATCGACACGATCTCGCTGGGCAACGCCATAGGCTTCGCCATGGAGGCCTCGGAGAGGGGGCTCACGAAGAGGTTCGGGTATAAGATCGAGTGGGGCGACTACGAGGCGGCCAGCACAGCTGATAGTGGATATAGCCTATAGGCGCGGGTTCGGCGACGTGTTGGCCGAGGGCGTGATGAGGGCCTCGCAGAAGCTGGGCAAGGAGGCGGAGGAGATAGCCATCCACGTGAAGGGCCTAGAGGTCTCGGGCTACGACTGCCACGCGGCGCCGGCCATGGCCCTGGCCTACGCCACATCCCCCATCGGCGCGCACCACAAAGACGCTTGGGTCATAAGCTGGGAGGTGAAGACCGACCGCTTCGGCTATACGCGGGAGAAGGCCGCCAAGGTCGTGGAGCTGCAGCGCATAAGGGGCGGCTGGTTCGAGGCCTTCGTCGGCTGCCGCCTGCCGTGGGTCGAGATAGGCCTCCCCCTGGACTGGTACCCCAAGCTCTTCAAGGCCGCCACCGGCCTAGACGCGACGCCCGAGTACTTCAACGAGGTCGGCGACCGCATATATGCGCTCATCCGCGCCTTCTGGATCAGGGAATACGGCTATTGGGGCAGGGAGCTGGACATGCCTCCCCCCAAGTGGTTCAAGCGGCCGTTGACCAAGGGGCCCCTGAAGGGCGCGCGCCTAGACTACGACAAATACAACGAGATGCTGGACCACTACTACGAGCTCAGGGGCTGGGACAAGCGCGGCGTGCCCAAGAGGGAGACCTTGGAGAGGCTTGGGCTCGGCTACGCGGCCGAGGAGCTCGCGAAATATGTAGAGCTCACGTAAGCCACTGGGTAAGCTCCGTCTGGCCCCTCGGGGGTATTACGGCGGCCCTCAGCCCCAGCCTATTCAGCCACTTGGCCAGCTCCCCGGCGCGCCCATAGACCGTGTAGACGCGCCTCGCCCTAGAGCGCAGGGCGAACTCCAAGAGGCCCGGAAAATCGGCGTGGTTCGATAGCGGTATCCCGAGCACACCAGCGGCCTCGGCGGCCTTGCGCGCCTCAGGCGAGGCGAAGTGCCCGCTCAACTCCACGGCCACGGAGCCGGGGGGAGGCTCGGCGTTGAGGGGCAGAAGCACGGCGTCCCCCGGGCCTACGCCGGCCCTATACTCCTTGCCCCCCGCAATCCCCAGCGCCCTGTTCAGCTCGGCTATCCTCGGGTGCACGTATAGGCGCCTCGCCGAGAGGAGCCTCGCGAGCTCTTGGCCTTTGCCCAAGGGCCCCACCAAGATAGCCGCCGGCGCCTTCCCGCTCTCCACCAGCTCGGCCACCTGCGCGTATAGGCGCTCCCGCGGCGGAAACACGTACTCGCGCGACCCGTAAGTGGCCTCCATGACCAACACGTCGGCCTCGAGGACGTCGGCCCCCCTCACGATATTGCTGTCGGCCGTGTTGAAGTCGCCCGTCAGCCCGATAGTCCCCTCGGGCGTCTCCACTAAGGTACATGACGCTGCCGAGCACGTGGCCCGCGTTGAGCGCGTGCACCGCCACGCCCTTGGCGACCTCCACGCGCGAGCCCGGCCTAACGACCACGCGCCTGGGGGGCCTCACACCGTAGCGTATCTTGATCACCTCGAAGGTCTCGGCCGTGGCCACTACGGCGGCCGCCCTCTTAATGGCCCTAGTCACGTGGTCGCTGTGGCCGTGGGTGACTAACACCGCGTCGTACCTAGACGGGTCGAAGGGCTTGAAGGGGTCCACCAATAGCCTAAAGCCCCTCCCCTCGACCACTACGCCGTTGTCGAAAAATATTCTCACGCGACTTATCCGATGGCGATTTAAATCAGACGCGGCGCGCGGAGGTCGGCGGCGCGTGTCGCAT
>JZWT01000037.1 GCA_000960885.1 Thermoproteus sp. AZ2
ACCACAGTGACATTGACGGTGCCCATCGAAGTTATGCCGATGAATTGCGGAGAGCCGCCCATTATATTGCCTAGGTATATATAGTAGGATAAGGTATTGAGGGCACGTTGGCCAGATTTATCGTGGTTGTATACTTCTGCACGGACGTGGCGTTAAGCGTGATCGTGGCCGTTCCGCCGGACACCGAGACGCTTATGGGCACGCTGGTGTAGTAAGTGGCCGTCTGTACGCCGTACCACTTGCCCATCGCCGGCAATAGGTAGCCTGTGAATTGGCTCCAGAAGAAGAGCGGCCAGTAGACGTAGGTGAAGACCGCGTAGGCCGCGCCGCTGGCCCAGAGCTGGGCCAAGGGGTTCCAATTAGTTGGAGTATACCACAGAGCTCCGCCTATGTAGAGTGTTTCGTTTCTAGGCAGAGAGATGGCCGTGGTCGTAGTCGTTTGGGAGGCGGCGAAGGGCACAACGGCGGCGACGGCCAATGCGGCTAGGACCGCGGCGAGAACGTAGGCGGTTAGGCGGGACATGTAATATATCCTTACTTAAGTTATTTAAGTATTTCTCATGATTTTTTTATAGAGAGAGGCTGCTTAGCTGAAAGGTATAGTTGATTATTATAAAGAATTATTTCATATTATAATAACTTTATTATATCTTATCTATGTAAAATACTTTTGCTTAGGTAATATATAGTTCCTATTATTGTGTACATAATTATCGCGATACACCTTTCATAATTAAATAGCACTTGTCATAGGCTAATATTTATAACGCCCGCGATGGGGGCGCCTATGAGGCGGTTCCCCAAGGGGTTTAGGTGGGGCTGGTCGGGGGCTGGGTTCCAATTCGAGATGGGGTTGCCGGGCTCCGAGGACCCAAATAGCGATTGGTACGTCTGGACCCACGACCCCGAGAACATAGCGGCTGGGCTCGTCAGCGGCGATCTGCCCGAGAACGGAGTGGCCTATTGGCACCTCTATAAACAATTCCACGAGGACACCGTTAACATGGGCTTAAATACTATTAGGTTTAACACCGAGTGGAGCAGGATATTTCCCAGGCCCACGTTCGACGTCAAGGTGAGCTACGAGGTCGGAGGAGGGCGCGTAGTGTCTGTCGATGTGACCGAGAAGGCTTTAGAGGAGCTGGATAGGCTCGCAAATAAGGAGGCCGTACAACACTATCGCGAAGTATTCTCAGACATAAAGGCCAGAGGCCTCTACTTTATCCTGAACCTATACCATTGGCCCATCCCCATCTGGCTCCACAACCCCATAAAGGTTAGGCGCGGCGACTTATCGGGCAGAGATGTCGGGTGGCTCTCGGAGCTCGCTGTGGTCGAGTTCGCCAAATACGCCGCATATATAGCTTGGAAGTTCAACGACTTGGCCGACGAGTTCTCAACGATGAACGAGCCCAACGTCACCTATAGCTTGGGCTTTATTAACGTCAAGGCGGGCTTCCCTCCGGCCCACCTCAGCTTTGACCTCTCGAGGAGGGCCGCGATGAACATAATATCGGCTCACGCGCGGGCCTACGACGCTATTAAGGCTCTTACGAAGAAGCCGGTGGGCATCATCTACGCGGCCAGCCCGGTTTATCCCTTGACGGAGGCCGATAAAGAGGCCGCTGAGATGGCCGAGCGCGATGGGCTTTGGTTCTTCCTGGACGCGGTCGCTAAGGGCGTGTTGGACGGCGCACAGCAAGAGGACCTTAAGGGGAGGCTGGATTGGCTAGGCGTAAACTACTACACTAGGACCGTCGTGGTGAGGCGGGGCGCCGGCTACGCGGGGGTCCCCGGCTACGGCTTCGCCTGCGAGCCCGATTCCATAAGCCGGGATGGGAGGCCCACCAGCGACTTTGGGTGGGAGATATACCCTGAGGGCCTCTACGACCTATTGGTCAAGCTTTGGCGTAGATACAACATAAGGATGTACGTCACCGAGAACGGCATAGCGGACGCGTACGACCGCTGGAGGCCGTATTACCTAGTCTCGCACATAGCCCAGCTACATAGAGCTGTGAGCGAGGGCGTGGAGGTCGGGGGCTATTTACACTGGTCTTTAACAGACAACTACGAGTGGGCGTCCGGCTTCTCTAAGAAGTTCGGCCTAATATACGTCGACCTCTCGACGAAGCGCCATTATTGGAGGCCCAGCGCATATATCTATAGGGAAATAGCTAGGGCAAACGGAGTGCCCGACGAGCTGGAGCACCTAGAGAAAGTCCCCGCGGCGTTGCCGGAGATTCAGAGAGCGCTTAGATCTCTGCTGTAGTCGTGCGCGCGAGAACCGCGGTAGTTATCACCGCCGTCTTAACGGCACTAATAGTATTCGGCGCATTCTCAGCGCTCTATCGATACACGCCGGCCAAAACCACGACAGTTACAGAAATGATATACTCGACGAAGACCATATACGCCACGACAACAACTTATGTGACATCCACAATAACTATAACTCAGACGACTAGTGCTGGCATGGGGATTACGTTATCCAACTACACGCTTTTGGTGCCCAACGGCACTGCGCCGGCCATGGCCGAGTCTACATCGTCGCAGTGGCCCTCGTCTATGATGGCCGCCGCATATGTGGGAGATGGCTACGTCATGCTGACGCCATACCCCTGGAACTCTAAGGAGTGGTCCGGCAAAATAGATGTATCATATAACGGCTCCGCGGCCTTCGCCTTCGTGGACGAGGCGTATAGACAGAAGTATAATCCCAGCGCCCCCGTCCTCGGCTACCCGAGCCTTAGGTATGGCTGCGACCCGCTGTTCTCGGCCTGCACCGCCGTCGCGCCTATTCTGCCCCTGCCCATGCCCGTAAACGAGGTCGGCCACGTCTACTCTGTCTTGGACTACGAGTTACATAAAGGCACTTGCAACATAACTGACTTCTCCTACGATATTTGGATAAACCACGGCTCGGGCCTAACGGCAGGGGACTACGAGGTCATGCTCTGGCTGTACTACGCCGAGTCGCCGGCGTCGAGTAGCTGGTATACAGATCTAGGAGGAGGATACTTAACCCTATTGATCAACGGGTCATTGGTACAAGAGCACGTAGAGGTCTATGCCCATTTCTACGCTAATCCTTGGTCCCTAATTATAGTGACGTTGGACAAGCCAATTGCAAATGGATCGGTAGGCGTAGATCTAGGTCAGCTCTTCTCCCTAGTTAATTCGCTGATATCAAAGCAAGGCCACAGCCTTAACGGACTACAATTGACGTCTATAGATATAGGGCTAGAATACGATGGAACGCCTAATGCTAATCTCACGTGTTCCTATGTAGTAAATAAATGGGCTCTTGCCTATGCAAAAAATAAATATAATGAAACATCGTGATAATTTATGAGAACAGGAATCGCGGTGATTATTACTGCTGTCTTAACGGCTGCAATAATCGCCGGCGCATTTTTAACATTCTATAAATATATACCTATACAAAAAACAAAAACTATTTATATAACATCAACAATAGAAACTACTCAAACAAAAACTGAAACCGCATATGTCACAGAAACTTATACTACTTATACGGTTACGACAACGATTTTAAGCCAAACCTCCACGCCACTAATGCAGTGTTTAGAGGTCTCGTGGCCTAACCAAACGCCGATATATGTAGATAATGGAAGATATATAATGCAGATAAATATGTGGAACTTAAAGAGCGCCGACGGGATAGCCGCTATGAGATATTGTAACGGCACTTTTTACTACGACCAAAACCTCACTAATATAGTAGAACAGAACCCCAACTCTTGGGTTGCCGGATATCCTGAGGTCTGGTTCGGCTATAAGCCGTGGGCCTCTATGGGCACCAGAGGCGCTCCGTTGCCGGCCACAGTGGCCGGCGTCATGGGCTCCAACTTAAGGATATCGATCAGCTACAATATTTCGGTCGAGCCATCGCTCCCCATGGACTTCGCCTTCGATATATGGGTCACTAAATCCCCCAACGAGACGAGCGTGGGCCCCGGCGAGCAGGAGATAATGATATGGTTCTATTATCAGAATATGTTCCCGGCGGGGAGCCAGGTGGGCCAAGTAACTATACCAGTGATACTAAACGGCAAGCCCACTAATATGACGTTCCTAGTATCTAGACAGCCATCTATGCCTTGGGAATATATAGCGTTCTTCGCGTCCACCCCGCTGAAGTCGGCCTCTATAGAGTTTAGGCTCGCCGATTTCATAAAGGCCGCCGCGCAGTACACCAGCATAGCAAATTACAGCGAGATGTGGGTCGACGACGTAGAGCTCGGCTCTGAGTTCGGAAGCCCGTTTACGACCTCGGCAGCCCTATCCTGGAGCCTACAACTATCTTTTTCCAGCTAACCTTCTAAGGCCTCGGAGTAGGCAGTATGCTGAATCCGTCGAACTCCCCCTTGTACTCCTCGTAGAGGACCTCGACCTTTTCCACCTTAGCTCCCGGCGGGCCGTAGTGGGCCCACTCAATTACTTTCTTGACGGCCTCCTCCTCGCCCTCGAGCACGGCCTCGACAGTTCTGCCGTCGGGCAAATTCCTCACCCACCCCCTTACGCCGAAGTGCGTGGCCACGTCCTTCATGGACTGCCGGAAGAACACGCCCTGTACCCTCCCCCTTATGAATAGGTGCGCCCTCACCAGCATAATCAGCGACGGCCCCCCTGATTTTAAGCTTTAATTAGGCCGCGAAGCGCGCCTAGGAAATAGTCGGCGAAGCCCTCTTGTTCGAAAAGCGGCGGCAGAAGCTCGGTGGGACAGCCCCTATACGCCTCAGCTATTCTGTTATATATAACGCCGCGCGCCAACACCACTGGGGCCGCTCTCCCCACACATCCCCTGGACGTTATATGGGGTTTTCCCTCTAAATATACATAGGGAAGACCCAAGGCCTCGACGTCGGCCTCGGCCTCGGGATCGCCGCCGTGGAAGACGTAGACGTCGGCTCTGAGGCCTCTTAAGTAATCCGCAAAGCCCGGCCAACGGGCGAGGGGCGGTATGCTTGAGCCCGACATCTCGGAAGCCCTCCTATAATCGGCCCCGCCGGCCACAAACACAGGCACGTACACGGCCTCGCCACTCTGCGCCTTTAAGTCCTCGACGAAGACGTAGCGCAGGCCCGTCCTCTTAGAGAACGAGGACGCGGAAGCTAAGTAGTCAGGGCTCTTAGACCCGTGGAGGACCAAGACCACGTCCATATGGGGCGCCCGCTATTTACTAAAAATCTTTGGGAGATATATAGATAAGGAGCCAACTATGTAGCTACCTCTAAGTGCTCGGTCAAAAGCTCGGCGCCGCATCTAGGGCAACAATAGGTCACTACTACGTACCTCTTCGAGAGAGCCCTCCTGCCGCACTCCTTCGGCTTTACGGGCCTTTTGCAATTCGGACAGACCACCGTGCCCAGCTTTCGATCCCCCATCGCCCCCTTAAAATTTACTCATTTATATACTCTTCTATCCTCATAGAGAGAAATATTGATTTAATATTATTAATTTTAAATCTATTTTATTTTTCTTTCTTTTTATATGAAAGATTATTCAATAAAACATTAATGAGAATAGATTATATATGTTATATATTTTTCCTCTTCCTTAAAGCCGTAAGCGTGTGGAGGGACCACATCTCGATGAAGCCCCTGGCCTCCTCATCGCTGGGGTACCAGCCGGCCGCGTAATCCGCGATTTCCCTAGAATATGTCCCATAAGGCGAGTCGCGGCCGACTACCTGCGCCGAGCCCTTGTAGAGCTTGACCTTAACCCATCCCGTCGCCCACTTCTCCATCCCCCTCGCTGCCGCCTCTAGCTCCTCCCTTAGGGGCTCAGCCCAGAGCCCTTGGTATACTAAGTCGGCCCACGTTGGGTCTAGCACGTTATGCTTAAACCTAAGCTCCCTAGGCGTGAGCACGAGCTTCTCTAAATCGCGGTGCGCCTCGTATAATATCACGGCCGCGGGCGCCTCGTAGACCTCTCTGCTCTTGAAGCCCACTAGGCGGCTCTCTATGTGGTCTATCCTCCCCACGCCGTTGGCCCCGCCTATAGCGTTCAGAGCCTTCACGATCGACGGCAGATCTAGCCTCTCGCCGTTTATGGACGTCGGCAGGCCGCCTGTGAAGCCTATCTCTACGTACGTCGGCTGGGCCGGCGCCTTCTCGGGCGGAGTCGTCCACTTAAAGGCGTCCTCTGGAGGCTCTAGGGCTTGGTCGTCCACAGGGCCGCTCTCAATTGAGCGCGTCCATAGATTCTCGTCTATGCTGTACTTCTTGTGGGCCTCGGGGACGGGTATGCCGCGGCGCCTGGCGTATTCCACCTCCTGCTCGCGGTTCATGCCCCATATGCGCGCCGGGGCTATTACCTTGAGGTCAGGCGCTAGGGCCATGGCCGTTACGTCGAAGCGCACTTGGTCGTTGCCCTTGCTAGTGCTGCCGTGGGCTATGGCGTCTGCGCCCTCCCTCCTAGCCGCCTCTACTACCTTGGCCACTATAAGGGGGCGGGCGAGGGCCGTCCCCAGGGGGTATTTGCCCTCATACATGGCGTTCATGAGCACGGCCCTGGCTATGTACTCCTCGGCGAATTCCTTCTTGGCGTCTATAGTGTAGTGGCGCGCCGCGCCAGCCGCATAGGCCCGGCGCTCAACCTCGGCGAAATCCTCTTCTTGTCCTACGTCAACCGTCACCGTGATGACCTCAGCGCCGAAATTCTCGGCGAGCCACCTTATCGCGACCGTGGTGTCGAGCCCGCCTGAGTAGGCGAGCACCACTTTGCTTATCTTCGCCCCGAAGGCATGGCCTCCCGTAGAAGGGGGTATAAATACTTAGGCCGCTCGATGGAAGCCGATAAATAGCCCTTAAAAAGGCCGTAATAACTTTTAGGGAGCGGCTATTCCCCGTAGTCCTCCACGTCTCCCTTAAACTCCTCTAGCACGGCCTTTCCGCCAGCTAGCTTAACTATATACCGGGCGCCGCACGTAGGGCACGAGGTTATTTCGCCGTCCATTACGTCCTCGGGTAGTTCAAACTCTGTGCCGCATACTTTACATGTTACTACTAATTTTGTTTGAGCCATGTCTATAATTTTTATCAGATATATAAATTTTTCTCTTCTATTTTGGAATAATATGCGTGCCTAATCCAGAAAGGGCCTTTTCTATTGGCGAATCGACTAGGCCGTTGTAAATAGCCGTCTCAACGCCGTTTTTTGCGGCCTCGGCCGCCGCCAAGAGCTTCCTCTTCATCCCGCCCTTGACCTCCTCGGACTTAGCTAAGGCCTCGGCCTCCTCGGGGCCCAGCCTCTCCACGACTCTGCCGCCTATCATTACGCCGTCAACGTCGCTGAGTATAACCAGCTTGGCCCTCAGCCTAGAGGCCACCTCGAAGGCTATTTGGTCCCCGTCTACGTTCAACAACTCGCCCTTATCGGACAGAGCTATGGGCGCCAACACCTTCAGCGGAGGCGGCGACAACGCCTTGACGTCCACGTCCACGATCCTCCCGCTGTAGCCGCCGTCTACGACCCTCTGCCTTCCCCTCTCGTCTACCACCAACACCCTCTCCTTCCTCTTAGCCTTAACCACCCAGCCGTCCGCGCCCGTGAGGCCTACGGCGACTACGCCGCGGGCCGCTAAGGAGGCCACTAGGCTCTTATTTATCCAGGACATGGCCATGACGAAGGCCTTTAGGGTCTCGGCGTCTGTATATCTGCTCGTGACGCCGCCGGGGTGCGTTAAGTACTTGGGCTGAATTCCGAGCGACCTCAATAGCTCATTGACGGCGCACCCGCCGCCGTGGATGGCTATGGCCTCGCCCGCGTACCTAGCTAGGTCCGCCACGGCCCTTGAGGGGTCCTTGCAAATCACCGAGCCCCCTATCTTGACCACTATCATAACGGGTGGGCCGGTATCGTCCTCAATCCCTCATCCTCGGGGAAGCCCGCTGCTACGTTAAAGGCTTGGACCGCTTGTCCAGCTGCGCCGCGGACTAAGTTGTCTATGGCCGCGAAGGCCACAATCCTCCTCAGCCTCTGGTCCACCTCGAAGCCCACGTCTACTAAATTCGTGCCGAGGACGTACTTGACGTTGGGGTAGCGGGCTAGGCCTAACCTATCCTTGACTATTCTAACGAATTTAGAGCCCTCATATGTGGAGCGATAGGCCTTCCAAAGCTCCGGCTCGCCCACGTCTTTTTCGGCCAACACGTGGGCCGTCGAGAGTATGCCTCTAACTACGTCGACGGCGTGGGGCGTATAGGCGACTTTTATCTCCCTCCCCGCAAGCCTAGAGAGCTCTTGCTCCACCTCGGCGGCGTGGCGGTGGTGGACGGGCTCGTAGGGCCTAATCACGTAGGTGCGGTGGCTGTGCATGTCCAACACCGAGCCCTCGGCGCCGGCGCCGCTCGAGCCCATCTTCACGTCTATAACCGGCGGTATATGGCTCAGCAAGCCGTGTTTAGCCAAAGGCGCTAGGGCCATTATAGATGCGGTGGCGGTGCAGCCGGGCGACGCTATTAGCCTAGCCCCCGGCAACTCGTCTCTGTGCAACTCGGGGAGGCCGTAGACGGCCTTCTTTAAGAGGTCGGGGTATGGGTGGGGCTGAGGCCACTTATACCACTCCACGTAGGCGTTGGGGTCCTTCAGCCTGAAATCTGCGCTGAGGTCCACCACCATTAGGCCGTGCTCGTACAGCTGGGGCGCCCACTTGACAGATTCGCCGTGGGGCAACGCCAGGAACACCGCGTCGGCCTTCAGGGCGGCGTCTATTGAGGGCTCGACGAATTTTAAACTGGTAAAACCTCTGAGGTTGGGGTGTATCCTATATACGTATTCGCCCTTAAACTTCCTCGAGGTCGCGCAGACGATCTCCACGCCCGAGTGTTGAAGCAGTATGCGCAACAGCTCTCCCCCGGTGAATCCCGAGGCCCCTATTATACAAGCCCTCATGCCTCTTCTAGGACTAGCTCGGCCAAGAGCTTAGCCCTCGCCTCGTCTAAGTCGGGGATGGGATCTATATCTACTATATACTCGCCCGAGCCGTATACGCCTACGGCCACCTCGGCGTATTTTAAGCCTAAGGCCCTTAAGGCCTCGCCAGCTAACCCATCAACGGCGCCCGCGACTGCGAAGACCCTCTTGACCTCTAAAGGCTTCTGCATAACTATTGTGGCCTTAGCAAGGGGATTCCTCATATAGTTCCTGTGCTCAATCACGCTCTTAGCCCCCTCAACGCTCGTCACTACGCTGTCTAGGCCGAGCCGCCAAGCGGTTGCCAATAGCCAGGGCGGCTTAAGCTCTATCTTTTCGACGACGTCTTCGCTAGAAATAGCCGCGAAGGGAGGGCCGAACTTGGGCAACCAATACAGCCTATTCAACGCGTTGGCTATGGCGTGGGCCGAGTTTATGGCGTTGCGGAATAGAGCCGCGTAGGTCGCGCCTAAGTAGTGGTTCTTCGTCCTTATTAGGGCCAAGCCGCCGGAGGTAATAGGCGCCTGTGAGGGATCCAATATTTCGGCCGAGAGGCCCCTAGAGGTGAGGAGCTTGGCCAATAGCCTTTCGCCTATCTCGGGGCGCTCAGATACGATAAAGACGCTCGCCCCGTCAGTGGCCCCGTTTTCCCCGAAGCCATATGGGCCTAGTGAAGCCTATATATAAATTTAACGCTAGAGGCTTAAAAAGGAGGGATAGAGGGCTTTCTCCATGCCCTTAGACCTAAAGCAACTATTGATTAATGCGCTTAAGGTATATAGCCCTTCCCATAAGGAGGAGGAGTTGGCCAAGTTTCTTTACGGCGTAGTTAAGGAGTTCTCAGACGAGGCTTGGATAGATGAAGCCGGCAACGTAATAGCCAAGAGGGGCAAGGGCGAGCCCGTGATATGGCTACACGCCCACATGGACACGGTCGTCGGGGCGCTGGAGGTGAAAGAGGAGGGGGGAGTTGTGTGGGGTAGGGGGGCCGTCGACGATAAAGGCCCCCTGGCGTCCTACGTAGGCGCGTTCGAGGCCGCCGAGCCCTCAAGCACAGTCGTCTTGGCCTTAGTGACGGCCGAGGAGGACGACAGCGCCGGCACCGAGGCTATCCTGAGGGGCGGCCCCCCGAGGCCTAAATATATCTACGTCGGGGAGCCCACGGATCTCCACGTGGCCTACGCCTATAGGGGCGGCGGGAAGATCGAGCTCTACATAAACACGAGGGGCGGCCACGCCTCCAGCCCCATATACGGCAACCCCTTCGAGGCGCTCTATGAGGCATATCAGGAGCTCAAGAGGAGGCTGAGGCCGGGCGATCGCTACGCGGACTTCTCCCTAATGCCCACCGTTGTTAAATGCGGCGACGCCCCCAATAAGGTGCCCGTTGAGTGCACGGCTGTATTAGACGCCAGAATACCTCCCGGCCACAGCTGCGCCGAGCTAGAGGAGGTGCTTAGGGGGCTCCCAGCCCGCCTAAGGACCTGCACTGAGCCGGCTGAGACGAGCCCCACGAACCCCGCGGCTAGGGCGCTCGTAAGAGGCCTCTTGAGACTCGGCGTAGAGCCTAAGTTGAGTAAGAAATACGGCACCTCGGACTTCAACCTACTAATATCGCTGACGAGGGACATCGCTGCGTTTGGCCCCGGCGATCCAAAACTGGCCCATACCGAGGACGAGGCCATAAGGATAGCCGACGTAGAGGCGGCCGCCAAGGCGCTTAAATACGCCGTAGAGGAGCTAAGCAGGCGCCCCCCCTTCGGTGGAGGTACTTAATAATAGTCTTTATAGATATTATGATACAAATTAATTATACTTTAATTTTATATAGAAATATACTGCAAAAAATAAATTATCACTGGCATTATTATAAATATTATTTATGTATTTCATTTAGAGTCATGGAACCCTTATTAAGCAATGGGGTGGAGGAGACGTCCTCCTCGAGCTGGGCCCTAGGCCGACGGGCTTCGACGGGCCACCCCCGCCGAGGCCCGCCGGCCAACCGGCTGGGGCTCGGGGAGGGCCGCCTTCTATCCTAGCAAACTCCTATCTATCGGCATGGAGTCTAAGTGAATCGATGCGCCGAGCCATTGCATGAGCTCCTCATAGAGCTCGTCGATCTCTTTCCGCGCCTTTTTGTCTTTACAAAACTCCATTTTCTTAATCCTAGTATAGCTTATTAGATTGCTGATAGTCGTCTGAAACTTGGGGAGGCCCGCCAAGGCCTCCTCAATTGTCTTAAACGCCTCTCTCCCCTCCTTAGTCCTCACATCGACTTTATTTATCAATACTCTTATCTTTATGTCTAGGGCGTCGCCGTATATTTCCTTAAGCTTAAGGAACATACGGCGGCTCCGCGCCGGCTCAACGCCGTACGGGTGCGTCACCGCGATAGCTTTATCCGCGGCTTGAAGAGCTGTGAGGGTATATCGCCTCTCATAAAAGGGAATAGTATCTAATATGACTACCTCGTATCTGCCGGACACGCCGCTCTTCTCTAAGAAATCCTTTAACAAGTTCTCGGGGCTGGGCCTACTGCCGCTGAACCACGCCAACCCCATGGCGTCGCTCAACGCATCGCCGCTTGGTATTAAATCTAGGGATCTATCGCCGCATTTCTCGTTGCTTATAGCTACTCTCTCCACATATTTTCCCGGCTCAACGCGCTCGCCCTTAAGGAATTCCTCTAAGGCGTCGCCCAATGTGCGCCTCTTAGTCCCCAGCTCCTCGACTTTGGCCTCCCCCAACAACGCCGTGCTTAAGCCCGCGCTAGGGTCCACATCTATTAGCAATACGTCTTTTCCCTCTAAGAGGAATTTATAGGCTACGTGCAACGCCAAAGTGGTCTTGCCGACGCCGCCGCTAGCCGATAAAAACGCAAATGTTATCGCCATGCCTATCTACTTTACACAAGAATTTATTTATTACGTCAAAATAATATATATCTAGAGAATATGTGGCGGCTAAGGCTCTCAAAATATCTACAAAGCCGTACGCCTCTTCACCGAATAAAAATAAAGACGCCTCAACGCCGCTGAGGCGCCACAGGAGCACTTGCCCTAAGCCGCACTCAAGCCTATTAAGCGGCTCCACCTCGACGTATATATCGCCGCACTTTAAATCGGCCCTGCGCCCCGAGATCGACGCCTCCTCCTCGCACTTGAAGGCGGCCTTAACGCAACTCTCGTTTATTCTGGCGCAGGATTTAAGCGCATCCGCGTTGAAATAGGGCAAGATACCCAATCGGCTAAAAAGCTGAGACACGACTAATCCCTGTAATATTCCCTAGACGGGAATTGCCCAGACCTCACCTCCTCTACGTACCGCCTCACGGCGTCTCTTATAACGGTCGCCGCATCGGCGTATTTCTTAGCGAAGCTGGGAGGCCTTTCGCTGAGGCCTACTACGTCGTGGAGGACCAGTATTTGGCCGTCGCAATAGGGCCCCGCGCCTATACAAATAGTGGGTATGTCGACGGCCTCCGTCACCTCCTTGGCCACTGAGGCGGGGACGAACTCTATAACTAACGAGAAGGCGCCGGCGTCCCTCAAGGCCTTGGCGTCCTCGAGCAACTTCCTCCTCTGCTCCTCGGTGCGCCCAAGCATCCTAAAGCCGCCTATGGCTAAAACCCTCTGCGGGTTTAAGCCTATGTGCCCCATGACGGGTATGCCGGCCTTAGTCAGAGCTTGGACTATGTGGGCATATTCAGCCCCTCCCTCTAGCTTCACGGCCTCGGCGCCGGCCCTAATAAGTCTCGCCGCGTTTTTCAACGCCTGGGAGGGGCCTCTCTCATAGGACATAAAGGGCATGTCGGCCACTAAGAGGGCCTTAGGCTTAGCGCGGGCCACGGCGGCGGTGTGCCTAACCATGTCCTCCATGGTGGCGCCCAGCGTATTCGGGAGGCCTAAGACCACCATGGCCAACGAGTCGCCTACTAAAATCCCGTCGACGCCGGCCTCGTCGACGAGCCTCGCGGTGGGGTGATCATACGCCGTTATCATAACTAGGCGGGAGCCCTTCTTGAAATCGGCTATAGTTTTCTTCTTCCTCTCCATGTAAAATAAGCCTCTTTTTTAGTTATTTGAACAGCGCAGGTATAGGGCAGAGGGGGTCGTCGCCGAACATATCGCCTGTTAAATAGTAGGCGCGGGCCCTATCGCCGCCTTTACAGTACTGCTTGTAGGGGCAGGCCGAGCATTTAGGCCCTCTCAAGTACTTCTCTGTCTCTACGAAGGGGGCCACGGCCTCGGGCCTTAAGACGTCCCTAAGCCTCTGCCGCCTCACGTTGCCTAGCTTATAGAAGTCGATGAATTGGCAGGGGTAGACGTCGCCGTTTGGATAAATGGATATCATCTTCCTCCCGCATCCGCCGGCCGACTCGACGAATTTTAAGTACTCCTCCGAGCCCTTGCCGAGCGTGAGCGCTATATATATGCCGTCGAAGGGCGCCAAGGTGGTCTCGATCTCTATCTTGCCGGCGTATTTCTTGGCGTATTCTATAAGGGCCGAGATAAAGGCCTTGTATTGGGCAGGGGTGTAATACCAGGACTTATCCAGCCTCTGCGCCCTCCCCGCGGCCGATAGGTGGTAAAACGTTATCCTCCTCACGCCCAGAGATACGGCGAAGTCTACGTATTGGGGGATCTCCTCTATGTTCTTAGCCGTCACGGTGAAGCGAAGGCCCACGTCTAAGCCGGCGTCTACGGCGTTTCTTATGCCCGCCACAGTCGCGGCGAAGGCCCCCCTCACGCCCCTGAACTCGTCGTGGAAGCCCGGCTCTATGGAGTCCAGCGATATCCCGACGTAGTAAAACCCCAAGTCCCTCAACCTCTTGGCGACATCCTTCGTTATCAATGTGCCGTTGGAGGACAAGACCAGCTTTATCCCCTTGCCGCCCGCATATGCGGCTAAATCGAAGAAGTCGCGTCTAAGCAGAGGCTCTCCGCCGGAGAATATAACCATGGGCACGCCCACCTCAGCCATTTGGTCCACCACGTCTCTGGCCTCCTCAGTGGTCAACTCATACGCGTCGGGCTCCCCGGCGTTTATATAACAGTGTAGGCATTTCAGATTGCAGCGCCTAGTTATATTCCAAGTGACGGCGGGCCTTAAGGGGGCCGCGAAGCCGCTCGGCCTCCCTACGCCGTACCTCCCCTTTATCTTAAAGCTAGTCGTCCCCGAGTCGGCGACCATCACAGATATGGGGATCACTAAGAACGTAGAAAAATACCCTATTTCTATCTTTAGTGAGGATCGTGGCTAAGTACTCTAGGGAGGGCCTCTACGTAAACGGAAAGCCTGTGCCGCCCGGCCTTAAGCCGATAGAGCTACTGGTAGCTGCGTTGGCTTACGGAGTCGGCGCGAGGCATATAGATCTCGGCGCGGAGGAGTACGAAGTGGTATGCGACGTTGAGGGCGATTCAGTC
>JZWT01000038.1 GCA_000960885.1 Thermoproteus sp. AZ2
ACAAATAGTTTTAGTGATTCATACGTTGACCTGTGGCTTGTAAGAAGAGGTCAGATGCGGCGTTGGGGACTTCTACGGCTCTATAGGCCAGGGTGTGTGAGGTTTTCTGTCAACTATGTCGGCGCAGCCATATTTATAGTGGGGCCGTTGGCGATGCGTGGAGTTGGAGCTCGTCGAGGCCCGCTATCAGCGAGCCGTCTTCGAGGGCGCTGAGGAGGTGTTGATATCGGACTTCGAGCTGCGCTACGGCGCGCGCTGGCGGGAGCTGTACGAGGCCAGCGAGGGGGCCGGCGAGGAGGACGCTAAGAGGGCCGAGGGCGCGGCGGAGGGCCTAGAGGCCTTGGTCAAAAGGCGCATAGACGACTTCGGGCTCGCCGCGGCCTACGCCAAATACGCCAGGGAGCTCGCCGTAGAGGAGGAGCTGAGGCTGGGCCTAGAGCTGTTGGGGGTCGGCCCCCTGGAGCGCTTGCTGGCCTGGGGCCTCGCAATGCACTTCCGCGACGACGTAGTGGCCGCGCCGCCCTACCTGGCCCGGCTCCTCATCGAGCTCGCCGAGAGGGCGCCCCCGGCGTCTATAGACGTCGCGGCCGAGCTGGAGGCCCTGGATAGGCCCCTCCTCGCCCTGCTCGAGGCCTCCCTGGCCGAGGACGTGGATTGGGGCTCCTACGAGCTAGTCCACGGCCCGCCGCCGCAGAGGCGGATTAAGCTGGGCAAACTGGCCGTCTACGACCCGGGCGTCGGCCTAGTCGTGAACCCCTTAACCGCGCCCGACGCCGTCTTGGCGGAGCTCCTATCGCTTAAGGAGAGGCTGGCGAGGGCCGCGTACGCGAGGCTGGGCCTACACGGCGAATACGAATTCGACGAGCGGGCCAGGTGCGGGACCGCCTACCTCTCAGTGGACGGGACCGCCGAGGGGAGCGCCGAGATATATATCTGCCCGTGGTTCGCCCCGCCGAGGGGCCTCATGAGGAGGGGGAGGACGAATAAGGCCTTCGTGGTCCTGGGCCCCGAGCCGGCGGGCTTCGCGCGCCAGAGGTACCTCTTCGTGTTCTTGACGGAGGAGGGGGCTCGCGTGGTCTACCCCGACAAGACTAAGCCCATAGACGAACATATCGTCGATCTATTGTATAGGTCTGGGCTAGGGGTCGAGGAAACCTAATAAATACGCGCGGGGCCCGGCATCGTGTTAGATGAGGTTAAGCGGAAGATATTGGACTATGTTGAGAGGCAGGGCCCTGTCTCGCTTTATAAGCTGGCCAAGGACTTGGGCTTGACCTACGGCGCGGCTCAGTGGCACGTCTTTTGGCTCGAGAGGGAGGGCCTCTTGGCCACTTTTAAGGTGGGAAACCGCCGCTACGTGGCGGCGAAGCCCGGCGACGTCTACAAGATATTGCGCGTGTCCGACATCCTTAGCGACTTCGAGCTGACTCTGAGGGCTTTCGGCGTGAGGCCCGACATGTCGCTGGAGGACGCGCTTAAGGTGCTCGAGAGGAAGGCGCCCCACATAGCCGAGCTATTGAGGATTATTATCGAGGAGCGGAGGAGAGGCTTTTAAATAGGGGCGCGCTCCCCCCGCGTGATCGAGGTAGTAATCCATCACACCTGCGCCTCAAGCCACAAGCTGTACTCGGCTCTGAAGGGGAAGCCCATTAAGTGGACGCCCGCCACCATATCGCACTTAAGGGCCATGGCCCTCGGGATACCCGCCGTCTACGCCGACGGCAGACTTGTGTTGGTGGACCCCGTCAAGCCGGAGGACGTGGAGGCCCTGCTAGCCGGCCGCAACGAGGGCGGGCTAGGCGTAGAGGAGGCCGTCGAGAACTTCGCGGCCGGCGTCTTGTACAACCAATCGCTCCTCTCCCTCGCGCTACTCCACAAGTCCTTTAAGCCGTTGTTGGACCGGGAGCTCGTCGAGGTGTTGACTAGGGCTAGGTATAGGGGGAGGCTCGAGGCGGCCGGAGAGGCGGCTAGGGCTATAGCCGAGCGCGACGCTGAGCTATTCGCAGAAAATTACGAGAGGATGGTCAAGGCCGCGGCGTACGGCCTCGTGAGGG
The DNA here is from genome assembly GCA_000960885.1 of Thermoproteus sp. AZ2. GTDB lineage: Archaea > Thermoproteota > Thermoprotei > Thermoproteales > Thermoproteaceae > Thermoproteus. Next base: position 2,055 of record JZWT01000038.1, read on the forward strand.
AGCTGTACTGGCTAGGCCTAAGGCCCGGCGACGTGGACGAGAAGTACGCCGCGCTTTGGCTCTTAGCCAAGGCGACTGTGGGCAGAATAGGCCTACAATTCCCGAGGCCCGGCGTAGACAAGCGCGTGGCCGCCGACCTGGCGGCCGTCCTCAGGGAGCGCGGGGACTCCTACTACGCGAGGATAGAGGAGGAGCAGAGGGCCATAGCCTCAGACGCCGACTTCATGTCGTTGTTCCATGGAGTTGAATAAGCTGGTGGAGATACAGAGGGATTTCTCCGAAAGGGCCTTCCCCGAGTTCTGGCGCATTAGCGATAGGCGGGATTTGGTGTTGCGCGTGGAGTACTTATCCAACGCGCTGGCCGGGGAGGCCGGCGAGCTGGCTAACGTAGTCAAGAAGATCGTGAGGCGCGAGGTCTACGGGGGGCCGGGCGAGCCGCTGGAGGGGGCCGTGGATAAGGTGGAGGAGGAGTTGACCGACGTATTCATCTACGTCATGACCATGGCGGCTCTGTTGGGCATAGACTTAGAGAAGGCCTACTTCAGAAAGCTCAAGGCCAACGAGGAGAGGTTCCTTAGGCCGAGCCGCTGAGCGTCCCCACGACTTTGCTACGCCACAGCTCGTACAAGCCCCTTAAAGCCACCAGGGGTATCCCCTTAGACATCCTCAACGTGAAGTATTGCTTAAACCTATCGGGGTCGTTGAGGGCAGTCCACTCGTCGGCCTCCACCTCGGCGTAGCCGCCCCTTATCTCGCTCGCTATGGCCGAGGCCAATAGGGAGGCTTGCCAAATGGCGCCCCAGCCCAGCGGCGGGAGCCTCAGCTTTATTAGGGAGGACTCCCCTATTAGGTAGGTGTTGGGGTATTGGGTCTCGAATAGGGGGCCCAGCGCGAGGCCCCGGGCTAAGGGGTGGAGGACCGTCGAGGGCACCGTGACCAACAACTCGCCGGGGCTATAAGAGGCCGGGGGCTCGTCGGTTATGGGTATGCCGAACTCTCTGAAGAGGTGGGAGTGGAGCTCGAAGAGCCAGCGGTAGTCGGGGTGCACGTACACCATATGGATAGACACCTCCTTGCTCCTCCAAAGGCTCTTTACAGCTATGGCTATCTCCTGGAAGCCTATGACGGGGTACGTCTCGTCCACTATAAAGCGCACGGCTTTGGCCGACTTGACCTTCTCGTAGAGCGCCTTGGCGCCGTCTACGGTGAAGTACGTCTCGGGCCCCAGCCTCACTGAGCCTACAGCCAAGACATTGTAATCGCCCCTTAGGACGGATCCGTCAGCCAGCTTAAAGCCGCCGTCCTCGGCCACCTCGACCACCTCGCTCTGCACGTGCCTAATCCGCCCCATGGAGGAGAAGGGAAACTTCAGCTGGTCGAACTCGACGAGGCCGCCGAAGGCCATGGGCACGCCTATTAGGAACTCGTGGTAGGGCTTCGGGTCCACTACGGTCGCCTTCACGTCGGGGACCGCCGACAATAGCCTATATGCGAAATAGAGGCCCGACACACCGCCTCCAGCAATTACTACTTCGACCACGTAAACTCTATATATAGAAAATAAATTTTGTGGACTGCCTAGGGCTCACTCTATATCCAAGCTTAGTCTTAACATTAGTAGAGAGGAGGGGCGGCCTCTTCATAAAGGCATTTGGGGCGAGGAGGGGGGCCGACGTGGGGGAGGACCCGGAGCTCTCGGGGCGTTGGTTTTCCCCATGGCGCTACGTAGGCGACGTGGACCCCAGGCTTGAGGACGGCGTGAGGGCCCTGCTGGATATATACGGCGACTGTTTAGGCCTAGCTATATCGCCAAGCGATAGGGACCTCCTCTTCGTCGCGGCCTTCTTGACCCAAAACACGCAGTATCACACAAACGTACTGCGCTGGACACGCGCGCTTTTCTCGAGGACTGAGGACCTCCGGGCTATGGCCGAGGAGGCCCCGCGCGTGGGCGGGAGCTATCAGCTCAAGAGGCTCCCCGCCGCCATAAGGGCGTATCTTGAGCTGAGGCCTAGGGATAGGCAGGGGCTGTTGCAGGTGCCGGGGGTCGGGCCTAAGACGGCTGATTTACTGCTCCTGTTCACCGGCGACGTGGCGGCGGCGCCGGTCGACAAACACTTCCTCCGCGTGGCCCCCAGGATAGGGCTCTCCGGCGAGCCCCCTAGGGCGGAGCTCTGCAGGCGGTTCAACTGCGGCACATGCCCCTTGGCGAATAGATGCTTGAGGGCCATCGCCGAGAGGAGGCTCGGCAGGCTCGCAGGCTGGGTCCAGACGGCCAGCTATCTGCTGGATAAGGGGATTACCCCTGCTAATTTTTCACGGATGCGTAGGTAAATAAATCGGCTCGGCGGAGGGGGCGTGGAGGCCGTCGAAGTGCCCGGGTGCCCGAACGGCAGCCTATTCGTCGCGAACTACGTGACTGAGAAGAGGCCGGATAAGGCCAAGTTCTTGTTGCCGGACGCCGAATGCGTCTCCGTGTTGAGGCTCTTGCTACCGCTACTGGGCTATAGAGTCTCCGTGAAGGGGCTCGGCGATAGGTGGCTTCTTGAGGCCGTAAGGGCGGATTAAATCATCGAGGCAGGCACGCCGTCAGGCGTGACGGCCCTCACCGGCTTGAGCCGCCTAGACCTCATGAGGTCGACCACGTGTGGGTAGAGGATGACGTACTCCTCGTCTACGCAGTCGGCCAACCCCTCGTCTATTTTCGCCAGCTCCATCTGGAGAGCGCGCTCCCCGCCCTCCGGCGTGAGGCCCAACATGGCGGCTGGGTAGACGTCTTCGCAAGGGCGCATCCCGGCGGCTATCAAGGCCCTAATCGCGTCGAGCTGGCGGTAGAAGTATTTGCCATCGGCGAGAGTTATTTTGGCGAACTCCTCAGGCGTCGCGCCCTTTATAGAGACTCTGACCACTAGGTTGGGGAAGTGGGCGAGCTCTCTGGCGTACCCCTCGTCTATGAGCAAGCCGTTAGTCTCCAAGATAAACGTCAAATCGCTCGGCACCTCGCCTATAACCGCCAAGAGGTGGCGGCGCGCGATAGTGGGCTCCCCGCCGGAGAGCCTCACGTACCTATAGCCCCTAGATCTGGCTATTGAGACGAGCCTCTCGGCGACCTCAGCCGGGGCGTAGAGCTGGCCGACGTCGGCCCTAAAGGCGTAACGCCAAGCCCAACAAACCCCGCAACGCAGATTACAGCCGACGACGTCCGCCGTGGCTATCCCCCCATACCACCTCCCCCCGCGGAATCTCCAATAGCGCCTGTAGACTACGCCGTTTTTCTCCTCGGCGGCTTGCCTCTCGACGGCCTCGGCCAGCTTCAACGGGTCGTAGGCCATGGCCCGCCGGCCTTTACGGCTTGTAGCTTAGGCCCTCCCTCGAGCCCGCCCTCGGGGAAATACCAATCGCGGTATATTCTGAAGCCGCAAGCCGTCAGAGCCCTCCCGAGCCTGGACTCCTCCGGGGGGACTCCCCTGTACAACTGGGCCCTAGACTCTGCGTCATCGATATATTCTACGTAGAGGATATCGCCGGGGTCCATATACTCCGAGAGCAAGCAGTAGAGCTCCCGCTCAGCCTCAGAGCCGAAGAAGGAGGGATCCACGGCGAATAGCTCAAGCCACGGCGAATAATAGGGCCGCCTCCCCAGGAACGCCTTCGCGCTTGCGACCCGCCTATCGCTAGGTATATCTCCAGGTTATACTCCTCTAGGAACCTCCCCTTCTTAACGGCGGCCTTAAAGCCGCCTATGCCCCTAGCCAAATCGGCGATTAATTCGCCCAAGCCCATAGCCGGCCTAGGCCCGGCCCCATGTAGGGATGTGGGCTTTATTATAAACACCATTCGGGCCTACATGAGGAGGATCGGGATAAGGCTCATCTCTAGGTCCTACGCCGACGAGGCCATGGCGCAAATGCTCATGGCCATAGGAGGCGTATACAACGTCTATTTCGACGGCGACGTCCTATACCTTGAAGTAGACGAGGGGGTCATCGCGCCGGGCGAGGCCGTGAGGAGGGCCCTAGATCTAGGCTACGAGGCCCTCTTGCCCCACTACGTGTTCTCAACTCGGCGGGGCGATCCCTGGAAGATAAAGGAGCGGGTAGAGGCGGCCGCTGCGCCCTTCCTAGTCGCCGCAACGTACGACGTAGATGAGGGGTACATATATGCCGTAGCTGTGCCGGGCACAGGCGACGAGGAGGTGCTTAAGTGGGCCGAAGAGCTGGGGGTAAGCGCCTCGCTAGTAGACAAATATTACAAGCCGGTTAGGTTGAGCTTCGGCTAACCGCCCGGGAGGGCAGACGCGCCGCCGTTGGCCCGACGGCGAATATAGGAGATGGACGCATTGAGGGGTTAACCGCTATTAACGCTGTAATTACTCATTATAAATCTTCTCGTAAAAAATCCCTAATATTTATTTCAAAACCTATTTCATATAGAGAAATTGCTCTTGGTAAATATATTCCATCTATTTATTTCAGATGCGATTTCTAATCTATTTAATTAAAAAGAAAGATTTAAAATCTGTGTCATTTTTTCATCTACATGTCGGCGAATCCCCTCGCCGATCCCCAACTGACGATGGCCAGAGTCGTCAGCGCGGTGGGCATACTCGCGCATCTGTCGCTGGCTTCGTCGTTTCTGGGCACAATCGCGCTGGCGGTAATAGGCGAATATATCTGGCTGAGGCATAAGGACCAGACTTGGCTTGACTTAGCCAAGAAGTTCAACATCGCCGCCACGATATTTTTCGGCGTTGGGGCCGCCTTCGGCACGCTCGTGGAGTTCGGCCTAGTCACCCTCTGGTCCAATTTTATAGCGATAATAGGGACTGCTATCGCGTTGCCGTTCTTTCTAGAGCTCTTCGCGTTTCTATTCGAAGTAGTTCTACTGCCCCTCTACACTTTCACTTGGAATAAGTTCAGAAACCCCTGGGCGCATTGGACCATAGGCCTGCTGGCGGCGTTCGGCGGATATTACTCGGCGTATAACATCTTGGCCGTCATGTCCATGATGTCTATGAAGGCCGCCCGGCCTCGAGATAGTCAACTTAGGCGCGGCCGGCAAAAACGTGGCCGGCGCTATATATTACATAGCGCAGTGGGCGAGCCCCAGCGATGAGTGGAACCAATTCTGGTGGGGCGCCAACGTCTTCATCTTCCACGGCATATTGGCCGCGGTCATCCTCAGCTGGTCCGGCGTCCTCGGCGTGACGCTGGCCCTGTACCTGAGGGAGAAGAAGGAGTGGCAGACCAAGGTGCTCCGCCTAGTCGCGCCCGTCGTGGCCATATTAGTGGCTATTGAGGGCCTCTTGTTGGGCCACTTCCAGGGCGAGCTGGTTGTCGAGCACGACCCGCTTAAGCTGGCCGCCCTGGAGGGCATGTTCTGGAGCGGCCTTAAAACTGACCCCTTGACTGGCCTCGTGGCCTACGGCAACCCCAACGCCCAGTTCTGGGGCTACTACAGCTGGCCGGCCGACATTAGGCCGCCCGAGTGGGTGTCGGTCTTCTACCTAGGGTTTATGGTCGGCGCTGGCATACTCCTCGGCATATTGACCGCGGGCGTGGGCCTATACTTCCGCTGGGGCCTATTCAAGAGGATAGTCCCGCCGCTCCTAAAGCCCAGCGCCTACCTCATACCCATATTGGCTGCGCTGGCCTCGATAGGCGGCGCCGTGAGCGCCGAGAGCGGCCGTTTTCCGTTCATACTGGTCTCATCTAGCCCCGACCCCAACGGCGGGCCGCCCATAATCACCGGGGTCCCCGTATACCAAGGCGGCCTCTTCAACCCGACTCTGCAACTGACCCCGTGGCTGACGGCGTTGATAATAATAGTCGAGGTCGCCATGCCGGCGTTGGCGGGCTATATGGTCTACCTAGCGCTGGCGAGCCCTCCCAAGATACTAAAGAGATACATAGAGTACTAATATGGACGCCGTAACCGCCATAACGGTCGGCCTAATCGCTTGGGCCTTCGCCGTCCACCTGCCGCTGGTGTACACGGTCCTAGGCCTGACATGGCTTTTGCCGACGCTCGAGCTCATAGGCCTTAGGACTAAGAGGGACGTATACTTCGACATAGCCAAGGGCCTCTCCCGCTACCTCATATTCATCTACGCCATAGGCGGCGTCTTCGGCACAATCATAACCGTGTTCTTGGCCGGGCTAATGCCCGTCTTCACAAACGCGGCGGGCGTACTGCTTTGGCCGGTCTGGGGCGTCGCCATAGTCTTCGGCGTAGCGCTGTCCCTGCCCCTCATAGGCTTCTACTACCGCTCCTTCGGCAAAATGGACGACCAGAAGCACATAGCGCTGGGCTACGGCTTGGCCGTAGTGACCACGGTGATACCCGCCATGTTCCGCCTAGTCTTCGCCTTCATAAACGACCCCGTCGGCGTCATAGCTAAGCCCGACCCCAACTCAATCGTCGGCTTCGACCTTGGCGTGAATCTATGGCAGGCGCTCGGCAACCCGACCTACCCGCCGTTGTTCTTGGCCACGCTATTCGGCGCCATCGCCTTCACGGCCGTGCTGATCTCCGCCATATATGCTTGGCGCTACGCCTCCTACAAGACCGAGTACTACGCCGTCGGCCGCTCCTTCTTCACGAAGACCGCCCTAGTGGCCGGCGTGCTCTACGCGATCTTCGCCGCCTGGTACCTCTACGCCGTTTACCAGTACAGCCCCACCGTGGCTTGGTCCATATTCGGCTCCCAGCCCTCCTACCTTGCCCTCGAGCCTTGCGCCCGTCTACCAGCCGGAGCTGAACCTCTCCTGGATGTTCTACATGGATATAGTGTTGGGCCTCATAATCCTCGCCTATTTGGCCGTATCGCTGAGGGCCGCCAATAGGGGCTTGGCCGCGTTGGCCTTCGTGTTAACGCCGGTGCTCATGGACAGCGCCGAGGTAATGAACGGCTTGGCCCACCTGCCCTACGCCATAGTGCCCGCCCCCAACGTGGCCTCGGCCCTAATACAAGCCTACGGCGTAGACTTCGCGCTCAAGGTCGCCGACACGCTCAAGGTCTCCGCCCTAATTACGCCGCAGATAAACGCCCTAGTCCAGCTCATCGCGGCTGAGCCGTGGCTCTTGACCTTCAGCCTAGTTATGTTCGGCATATTCAACGCGCTTGTGCTAGGCGGGGTCTACATGGCCCTCGCCTGGCGTAGTAAGCCGCAAGCGCAATAATAGGCATAAAATATAATCCTTTTTCTCCTCTTTCTCTATGTTGGGGGTTATCTCGGACAGCCACGATAATATAGAGGCTATAAAGAGGGTCGCCGAGGCTTTTAGGGCTAGGGGAGTCCGCGTCGTCGCCCACGCCGGCGATTGGGTCGCGCCCTTCGCCGCCAAGGCCTTGAGGGAGGCCGTAGGCCCCGGCGTAAGGATAGTTGGGGTCTTCGGCAACAACGAGGGGGAACGCCTCTATTTCTCCCAAGTCGCCTCTAAGTTCGGCGTCGAGATTTTGGGCGAGGCGGGCGCCTTTGAGGCGGCTGGGCGCAGGATAGGCATATACCACGGCACGGCGCCCATAGTGGTCGAGGCCATGGCTAAGTCGGGCCTCTTCGACGTGGTGATATACGGCCACACTCATAGAGTCGACGTGAGGCGGGAGGGGAGGACGTTAGTGGTCAACCCCGGCGAGCTCTGCGGCTACCTCACGGGGAGGCGGACGGCGGCCGTGGTGGATCTAGAGAGGCTAGAGGCCGAGGTCTTCGAGGTATGATATCCCAATTCATCGCAGGGCTGGCCCTCGGCTACAGCCTGGCCGTCCCGCCAGGCCCCATGAACGCCCTAATAGCGGCCCACAGCGTGAGGAGCTTCCGCTACGGCTTCGCGGTGGGCGCGGGGGCCATGACGGCCGACTTCATATTCATGCTTCTGACGCTGGCGCTTTACGACGCGCTTCTCGCCTTCGCCGGCGCTCGCTACATGTTCCCGTTCTACCTCCTCGGCGCTGGGCTACTCCTATATTTGGCGTATGCCATAGCTAGGGCCAAGCCGCCGGAGGAGCGGAGGGAGGGCGGTGCGGCGTCCGGCGCCCTGCGCAGCTATTTAACCGGGCTGGGCCTAGGGCTGGCCAACCCCTATCAGCTGGGCTGGTGGCTCACGGTGGGCTTGAGCTCCATAAGCCAATTCGGCGCCCTGTGGGCAATCGGCTTGTTCTCGGCCATAGCCACTTGGATAACCTCGTTCCCGGCGGCAGTGAGGGCCGGCTGGAGGCTAAACAAAGGCGCCACTTGGCTCGCCATAAAGGCCTTCTCCGCAGCTACGCTCGCCGCATTCGGGGCCTATTTCGCCTACTCCGCCGCCCTGGCCCTGCTCCGCTGAGCTAGACCTGCGCCTTGATGCCCCAACGACGTAGAGAGTTCACCGCCATGTAAATGCCCTTCTGGGCGGCGTGCATGAGGTATAGGGCCTCGGGGGTCTTGAGCCTATAACAACCCCCCGCCCCCTCCCCTATGAGGGGCAACGCGGCTCCCAACGCCGCCGATAGGAGGGCGCCGGGCCCTCCGAATTTTTCGAGGTCCCTTAGGCACAGGCTTAGGCCGAATAGCCTAGTCGAGGCGTAGTACAACGCGTTTTCTAGGCCGGAGGCTCGGACGGCTCTGACCGCCGAGAACCCCCTTCTTTCAACTAGCTTGATGTACCTCTCGACGTTGAAGGCGTTGAGGTACACGTAGCCGTTCAATCTGCCTATGCCGCTGACGCCCGCCGCCAAGAAGTCGTCGCATTCGACCACGTACTCGTCTATTAGGCCCTTGGATTTCTCCATACACCACGGCGTGGCGGGGTTGTAGCCCCTCGACAACGCCTCGCCAAGTATAGCCGCGTATAACGACGGCTCCTCTGGATGCCAAGGCCCTCCCCGCGATATGTCTTCGCCCAATCGGGGCGGCGCCGGGGGCATAAGCGGATAGAAGGTCACTTGGTCTACGCCCAGCGAGAGCGCCCGCGCGGCCTCTTCTCTGACCGCCTTTAAGTCGTCCCCAGGCGCCCCCCACAGAATATCTAAGTTCACGGTCTTGAACTTGCCCCTAGCCGTCTCCACGGCCCTCAACGTATCGGCGACTGTGTGGTTGAGGCGGCCCAGCTTGACCAGCCTCCGCCCATCTAGCGACTGGGCCCCTATGCTAAGCCTAGCGACGCCGACGCTCCTCAAGGCCTCCACCGCCTTATCGTCTATATCCCTTGGGTTTGCCTCAACCGCGACCTCCACGCCTCCCCCGAGGTGCCCCCTCACTAGATCCACTAGACCCGCCAGCCCCTCCACGTCTATAGTCGGCGTACCGCCCCCAAAATAGACGGAGGAGATCTTTAGGTCCTCCGCAGACGTGAGGAGCCACTCAACCTCCTTCTTAGCCGCCACCATATACCTCGCGTTTAGGCGCTTGTTGTAGGGGTAGCGCACGAAGCAACAGAAAGAACAAAGCGGCGTGTGGCAGAAGGGCATATGGACATAGAGAGCACATGCCCCGCTAGACCTCACCGCCTCGACGTGCTGGGCCTCGTCGGCCGCGCCTTCAGCGAGCCTTCGAAGGAAAGCGGACGCCCTCAACGTAGCCACGACGCCGAGGAGACGGGCGAGGCGCGAAATGAACGGCCTTATCACAACTATAAAATCTTATTTTAAAATCTTATTAGTTGCGCCGCCGACGTGGTCGGGCGGTGCTTATGCCCCTCACGGGGCCGCATCCCCGCCCACACATAGCAATCGGGGGCCTAGCTTAAAAGCCCTAGGTGGTGGAGCCGATGGCTAGGCGTATAGCGTTTATCGACGCCTCTGGCCGAACTACGCCTTGTAGCTGTGTCGTGCTGGCGTGGTCCACGGGGGCTATCTCTACGCCTTCGGCGAATGCGTTGACGAATAAAGCGGCGCTACGGCATATTGGGGGAGCTTAAGTTGAGGGAGTTGAGACGCAGAGGAGGCCTCCGTCGCGCGCGGGCTTGAGTCTAAGCTCAACGCTACGTGGGTTTCCCTCCACTACGAGGGCGAGCACAGCTTAGCTCAAGCCCTCTGGTCCCTCATGAGGAGGCTCAAGGCCTCGTTATACGTCTTAGACGGGGACTCGTCGACCCCCGCCTATTTCCCCGCGCCATAGCTAGGCCCTCCCACAAGGTGCCGAGATACAAATCGCCGACGTCTTGGCCGGGTATTACAGGGACGTCGCCTACAAGCAATAGTTATTTCTACCTAGGCCTATAGGCCTATGGACGTCGTAGTTATAGGGGCTGGACACAACGGGCTGACGGCGGCGATTAGGCTGGCCAGGGCCGGGCTAGACGTGTTGGTGGTGGATAAATTGCCTTGGCCCGGCGGCATGGCCGGCTACCACATACTCGCCGGGAGGAAGGTGGGCGTGGGCGCGTACGTAGTCGGCGTAATGCCCGAGGAGCTTAGGGAGGAGCTGGGCCTAAGCATATATGTGCCCGACCCAATAGCCGTCTACGAGCTAGACGGCGAATACGTGAGGTGGTGGCGCGACCCTAAAAAGAGGGTTGAGGAGTTCAGGGAGAGGGGACTCGGCGATGAGGCCGCGGCCTTTATAGAGAAGCTGGCCTCTATGAACAGGGCGCTGAGGCGCCTCTTCCACAAGCCGCCGGCCGAGGAGGAGCTGAGGGCAGATCCAGAGGCGGCGGAGCTCGTGGAGAAGACCGCGAGGGATATACTCTCCCAATACCTCCCCCAGGAGTACTGGCCCATGTTCATCTACGAGCACCTCCTCGACCAGCCCGCCTTCTATTTAGCATATTTCAACCCGCCGGAGGGCTGGGGATACCCAGAGGCGGGCGGGGAGAGGGGGATTTGGGCCTTGGCAGAATCCCTATATCGCAAGGCGTTGGAGGCCGGCGCAAGGGTCGTCTTGGGAGCGAGCGTGGAGAAGATCTTGGTCAAGAACGGCGCCGTCGAGGGGGTTTTAACCAGCTGGGGCAAGGCGATAGAGGCCAGGGCAGTCCTCTCCACGGCCAGCCCCATACACACGTTGCTAGATCTCGTGGGGCCTGAGCACCTGGACGAGGAGGCGGAGAGGAGGCTTAGGGCCGCCGCAGCCCCGCCCGCGGGGCCCTATAAGGCCAACGTAGTCTTGGCGAGGGAGGCGCGCCTGAGGGAGGGGCTCCAGCAATATAGGGAGTCCATACTCCAACTGCCCTTCGGCGAGGCGGTGGTGCACGGCGACTACGTCACCCTAGTCGGCGAGCCCGACCTAGAGGCGCTGGAGTCCTACGTCTTGAACCTCCGCGACTTAAAGGCCCTGGAGGTCTGGGGCCCGGCCGAGTATACGGCTACCTTCAACGCGGCTGGGGCCTACGTAAATCACCTGCCCCTAACGAGGGATTTCCTCCTCTGCCGCCCCGGCGTGCGGCTGGGGCTATAAAACGCCGATACGGGGCCTCTACCTAGGGGGCGCCGGGACTTGGCCGGGGGGACAAATAACCGGGGTGCCGGGCTGGAACGCGGCTGGACGCGTCCTCGAGGACCTGCGCCGAACCTAATACTGCTCTTACAAAGAGATCCTGTTGATTAGCTATTCTCCGCTCAGCCTTCGCCGCCTCGCCGTACTGAGCCGAGATTAGGGCTCTAAAGGCCTTCGGTCCACGCCTGAGAGGATCTCATCGCCCCAAGCGCTGGGGATTACGCGCCACGACGGCTAAAAGGCCCGCGGACGAAGGAGGCGGGAATGAGGAGGGAGAGCGGCGCGTTTGGTCGCAGCTATAGGCGCCCGCGCCATAGCTTTTATTACGTGTCGGTACTCAGATATCGTGGCTGCTCTGTTAAGGCTAAGCGCATCGATAGCCATTTTACGAGCGAAGCCTACCACTGCGCGTTGGCCGCGGCTTACGGTTAAAAGCGACCAACGTAAAGGGCTCGTGCGACTATGCCAGTGG
>JZWT01000039.1 GCA_000960885.1 Thermoproteus sp. AZ2
ATGGGCATCTCCTACTGCGATTTAAAGGTGTTGCATATCTCGAGCAAAATACCGCCGCCTAAGGTAAAGCTCAGCGCATCTATTTCGTCCTCCTCCAGCTCCGGGAACTTCTTCTTAAGCCACGGCCTCCTATGCGCGGCGAGCCTCTCGTCGACTAGCACGACGGATACGGGGCAACGGGCCCTTAGCGATTTTATGAGCGACGCCGTTAGCGGCGACGATCCCACGGCGATTAGGCCGACGCTTGAGGCGGCGAGTATGGCCTCCAGCTCTTGCCGCGAAACAGTTGAGTGCAGGATGGGCTCGCCGCGCCATACCAACACTACGCCGTTTTTCGCTACGCCTAAATCGACCCCCAGAATAGATCCCTCCAACTCGGCGCTCAGCTTGGCGAATAGCTCGACTAACACGTCGCCGTCGCAATCTATCTCCACGTCGGCGCTGGCCCTTAGAGCGGCGTCGGCTATTGTTATATCGCCGGTGCCGTAGAATAGGCCGCGGACGATCCTCCTCGCCGAGTCGAAACAACGCCTTCTCCCAATAAAGCCCAGCCGCAACGGCTAAGACGAAATTATTTTATAAAGAGATTTCGCCGGGTCTGTGCGCTTCCTAGACGCAATTGCGGCGAAGATCTCGAGGAGGCCCCTGGCGCTGTGCGACGCCAACGACGTAGACGGGATAGCGTCGGCGGCCTTATTCCTTAGGCGTTACCCCAATGGGGTCGTGGTGTTGTCTTACCCATCCCAAGTCCAACGCAAGCGTTGGTATAGGCTGTTTAAGTGGGATTTCGTGGCCGATCTGCCCTGCCCGGGCAAAGCCGCCGTGCGCGCCGACCACCACAAGACCAATAGGCCCTGCGCCGATAGGGAGTTCTACGACCCGGAGGCGCCGGCCTCCGGCGTCCTCGCGCTCAAGGCGCTGGGTCTCGAGGGGGACCCCATAGCCCAAGAGCTGGCAGAAGCGGCTAGGCAGACGGATACGGCCGATATAAGGGACGACGCCGTGAGGGACTTAGACCTAGCCGTGAGGTACGCCGAATACGACGAGAAGTTATACATCGCTAAGGCTCTCTCTAGGGCCGGCCTAAAGGCCTTGTCGGACCCCAAGATAGCCGAGCTAGTGGCCAGGGGTAGGGAGAGGGCCGCTCTCGTGCTAAAAATAGCCGACGTAGTGCCCAAGGAGGGCGAGCTGGCCATATACAGCCCGGTGAAGTTGCCCATATCCTACCGCTCGCTCGCCATGGAGCTACAGAGGAGGGGCGTAGTCTACGTAAACATATTCGTGAGGCTCAGCGATAGGGCCTATCGCCTATACTGCGGAGCTGATAGGGATAGCGAATACGATTGCACCAAGGTGGCCACGGCCTTAGGCGGAGGCGGGCATAAATATGCCGCGGGGGCCGAGGTCAAGGCCCCCTTATTCGATAAGGAGAGGCCGCTTAGGCAATTCCTAGAGCTCGTGAAGCCCAAAGTGCTGTACGTGCTGGGCAAGTGCGACAACATTAAATACGAGTGTAGTGAGATCCAGCTGTGATGAAAAGAGGGTTAGACGAAGATGAGTAGGCTTCAGCGGACCTGAGCCCTTAAATATCCAACTCACACATCTCGTGCTTTCGACTAAGCTGTTCGAGCTAGAGCGATTTCATAGAAAACAGTGCCCAATATGTAAATCGTATTTCTGGACAAAAAACCAAGCCCAGGAATACTGCGGAGATCAGCCGTGCGTCCCCTACGGCTTCATAGGCAACTCGCCCGTTAGAGTTAGCGTAGAGAGCATTAAGGAGTTGAGGGAGAGGTTCCTCTCGTTCTTCGAGAAGAGGGGCCACACGCGCATAAAGCGCTATCCGGTAGTCGCTAGGTGGAGAGACGACGTGTTCTTGGTCGGGGCATCTATATACGACTTCCAGCCTTGGGTCACCAGCGGCGCCGTGCCGCCGCCCGCCAACCCGCTCACGATATCGCAACCGTCGATTCGCCTAACCGATGTGGACAAAGTAGGCCGCAGCGGCAGGCACTTGACGGGCTTCGAGATGATGGCCCACCATGCATTCAACTATCCGGATAAGTTTATCTATTGGATAGATAAAACTACGGAGTACGCCTACGAGTTCTTCACTAAGGAGCTGGGGGTAGCCGAGGACGAAATAACCTTTAAGGAGTCTATATGGGAGGGCGGCGGAAACGCCGGCGAGAGCTTCGAGGTCTTAGTCAGAGGGCTTGAGGTGGCGACTTTAGTATTTATGCACTACGAGATGAGGGACGGAAAATACGTCGAGTTGCCCCTCAAGATAGTGGACACGGGCTATGGGCTAGAGCGCATATATTGGATGGCCAAGGGCACGCCGACTGTTTACGACGCGGTCTTCGGCCCCTACCTCTCGGCGCTTAGGAGCAAGCTGGGCGTTCAAGAGCCGCCCCGCGATGTGTTGGGCAAGGCCTCGGTCTATTTCGGGCAGATGGATCCAGAGGTGCTCGGCCTAGAGAGGGCCTACGACGAGGTGGCTAAGAGAATAGGCATATCGCCGCAGGAGTTCAGAGAGGTCATGAGGCCCCAAGAGGCCCTATACGTCTTAGCCGACCACAGCAGGACGGTGTCTTGGATGATAGCGGACGGCGTAATACCTTCTAACACGGGCGCCGGGTATTTGGCGAGGTTGCTTATCAGGAGGATGCTCAGAGGCCTTTGGCTGGCCGGCATAGAGGCCAGCCTAGTCGAGCTGTTCGACCTCCACCTCAAATATCTGAGAGACGACTACCCCGAGGTCTGGGATAGCAGAGACGTGATCCTAGAGCTCATAGACCTAGAGGAGAAGAGGTATAAGGAGGTTTTGAGGGCCGCGCCCGATATAGTGAAGAGGTATCTGGGGAGGGCCAAGGTCTTAAAGGCCGACGACTTAATCGAGCTCTACGACAGCTTCGGCGTACCGCCCGAGGTGGCGAGGGAGGCCGCGAGGAAGCTGGGCGGAGAGGCCGAGGTGCCCGACGACTTTTACTCGCGGGTCGCCGCTAGGCATCAAGCCAAGAGGAGCGGCGAGGAGAAGCCTAAGCTGGACATAGGCTTGACGAGCGTGGCGGGCCTCCCGAGGACTAGGGAGCTCTTCTACGAGGACCCATATATGCGGTCGTTTAGGGCGAAGGTCCTCAGAGTTATAGGCGGAAAATACGTAGTGTTGGACGCAACAGCGTTTTACCCCGAGGGCGGGGGGCAACCGGCCGACCACGGCGTAATTAGGCATAAGGGCGGCGAGGCCAAGGTCGTCGACGTGCAGAGGCTCGGCAACGTGATAGTCCACGTAGTCGAGGGCCCTGCGCCGGCCGAGGGCGAAGAGGTGGAAGGCGAGATAGATTGGGATAGGCGCATATCGCTCATGCGCATGCACACGGGGACCCACGTGTTGATACAAAGCATAAGGAGAGTGTTGGGGAAGCATATCTGGCAGGCGGGCGCCCAGAAGGATATACCGTTTAGCAGGCTGGACGTAACTCACTATAAGTTGCCCACGGAAGAAGAGATAGCGAAAATAGAGAGGCTGGCCAACGAGGTCGTCATGAGCAATTTGCCGGTCAAAGCCGTGGTTATGCCTAGGAACGAGGCCGAGGCTAAATACGGCTTCATAATATACCAGGGCGGCGTGGTGCCCGCCAAGGACGTGAGGGTGCTCGTCATAGGGGGCGATGAGCCGTACGACGTACAGGCCTGCGGCGGAACCCATTTGAGCAACACGGGGCAGATAGGCCTTATAAAAATAGCCAGGGTGGAGCGCATAGCGGACGGCGTGGTCAGGTTCATCTTCACCACGGGCAAATACGCGGTCGAATACGTCGAGAGGCTGGAGGGCGAGCTGGGCTCTATAGCTAAGTCGTTGGGGGCGGCGAGGGAGGAGGCGGCTACACAGCTCAAGAAATACCTAGATAAATACGCGGAGCTCGAGAGGCGGGCTAAGAAATACGCGGCGGAATACGCCAGAGCCCTCGCCAGGGGCCTCAGCCCTGAGAAATTGGCTAAGGCGGACCTAGCCTATTTAGAGCTAGACGACGAGGAGGTGGCCAAGCTAATAGCCGCTGAGGCCACCTCCGCCAATCCGCGGCTATTGCTCGTGGTGAAGTCGGGCGATAGGGTATCTATATACAGCGGCAGAGAAATCGACGTCGGCTCAGTACTGCCTGCGCTTAGGGGAATAGGGTTTAAGGGCGGCGGCTCTAAGACCTTCGCCCAAGGGGTCTATAAGGGCTCCGGCGAAGATATATTAAAAGCGTTGAGGGGCGCGCTTAGCTGATGTTCTCCACGAGGGAGCTCGAGAGGTATCTCAAGAGGATGGGCATTAAGATGGAGGAGGTAGACGCCAGCTATGTAGAGATAGGCCTAAGGAACGGCGACATAATACGGATAGAGGGGCCCACAATAGCCTTGATAAAAATGCCAAATAAATTATATATCTATCAAGTTCAAGCTCCTGAGTCGGCCGTGAAGCTTCAGAAGAGGACGGCACAGCCGCAACAGGCGCAGGGGTATACGCCCAGCGATGAGGACATAGCGCTTGTCGTAGAGCAGACAGGCGCCACTAGGGAGGAGGCCGAGCAGGCCCTTAAGGAGGCCAACGGCGACCTCGTGCAAGCCGTAATGATCCTGATGCAGCGCAAGAAAAACGCAAAAACTTAAATAGATGCGCCGAGGGCGTGGCGATGTCGGCCGCTAAGAGCTGGAAAGAGCTCGTCTTAATACAAGGCCGCCCGATGCAGAGGATATATATAGAGAAAGTGGTGGTTAATATAGGCGTCGGCGAGGGCGGCGAGAGGCTCGAGAGGGCCGCCGGCATTCTGAAGGAGTTGACTGGGCAGGAGCCCTCGTTGAGGAGGGCGAAGAAGAGCATAAAGGAGTGGAACGTCAGGAGGGGCGAGCCCATAGCCGTCGCGGTTACTCTCAGGAGGGATAAAGCAGTTCAATTCCTCTATAGGGCTTTAGCGGCCGTGGGGAATAGGGTAAAGGCCTCCAGCTTCGACGATAGGGGCAACGTCTGCTTCGGCATAAAGGAGCACATAATGATACCCGGCGTAAAATACGACCCAGCCTGTAGGCGTGTGGGGCATGGACGTCTGCGTCCGCCTCGCCAAGCCGGGCCTCCGCGTCGAGCGCCGCAAGAGGAGGAGGAGCTCCGTGGGCAAGGCGCAGTTGGTGGCTAAGCAAGAGGCTATAGAGTTCTTCCAAAAGGTCTTAGGCGTAACCGTGGATTAAATCATTAGGGGTATCTCCCTCTTAGGCTGCTGAGGTTGTATAAGCGCCTCTATGTTCTTCTCGACCAAGAAGGCGTAGCGCTGCGCGTGCTCCTCCAGCTTGGCCACATCTATTTGTACGCCGGCTATTTTGGCCACGGAGTTGATCAGCTTCAACGCGGCCGCCACGTCTGGGCCAACCTTGCCCACTAAATCGTTTAGTATTAACATAACGTCCCTGTGGCTGCTCACCCTCCCGCTCTCGACGAGGCGTTTAACCGCCGTCAATAAACGAGACTCCGCCAACAACAAGGCCCCGTCGATAGATCTGCCCAACACGGCGTCTAGGAAAGCGCCCTCTAGGCCCGTCACGGTGGCCTCCTTCAGCGGCTCTAAGCCGTAGGACTTAAACCGGTCTACTAAGTGCTCCTCGGTCACGAAATATACGGCGTCCGACGCCTCCCCGCCCAAAGACGCAGTCGCCGAGAGGCAGATGACGTCGCGCACCTTGTTCTCCTCAGCCCAATCCAATATCTTGTTTATAAACTCGGCGTAGATCTGCGGCGGAATCGGCATATGTTGCCTAATAGCCAATATGCCCAGGTCCTTATTGTAGAATATTCTGTGGGGCAACTTCGCCACGCCGTTGACGACGGCGATCGCCGGAGGCAGCTCGGGTATCCGTATAGCGCCTATCTCCTCCATCTTGAGGGAATCTATTATGTACTCAACCGCTATAACGCCCGCCAGCGAGGGCTCCGGGCACGCCAACAGTAATATGTTCCTCTTATCGCGCGGCAACGCGCTGATTTTAAACTCCAGCTTCATGGCCGATGGGACATAACCATATAAATTCCTTTTACCTAATCCCTCTATGAAGGCGATAGCTTATCATGGCCGCGGCAGCTCTCCGGATAAAATAGATTGGCTGGTCTCGGCCATAAGAGAGGCGGGAATAGACACGATAGTCGCGCCCAATATACGCGACGTCGCAGACGCCTATGAGGCGGGGGCAAGGGAGCTCCCCGTAGACGCCGCGGCCGGCCACAGCATGGGCGGGACCGCCGCGTTGTTGCTGGCCGCGAGGAACCCAGGCTTAGTTAAGTGCGTGGTGGCCGTCGCGGCCCCCGTAGACCGCAGGCTACAGCTACAGTGGCTGGAGAGCAAGGGCGACAAATATTCTAAACATTTAGCCAACGAGTTGGCCGCCTTAGGCCCCCAGCTAGACGCCACGTCGCCCTCCCGCTATATAGGGCCCGGGATGCCGCCCGTGCTCTACATACGCGGGGACCGCGACGACTTAGTGCCCCGCGCCCATGTCGATATACTCGTGGGCCTAGCCGACAAGTTCAATTTCCCCGTCGACGTAGTGGAGATACAGGGCATGGGCCATACCCCTAAGTCTGAGCAAGAGCGCCAGGCTGTGAGAAACGCCGTGGTAAACTTCTTGGCGAGCTGCCTTAAGAGACCTTAGGTATTACTCCTTTGCCGCCCAATAGCCTGCTCACCTTAGCCTTATCTATCTTATAGACGTTCACTGCGACTTCCTTTATCAGCTTATCTGAGGGCTTACATTTTTGGAACCCCAGCTGTAGGCAGTAGGTGTACTTATAGATCTTTAAGTCGTTGGGGCCCCTTATGGCGTTCTCGGCTATTAGCTCCGCTATTTTATACGCCGTATAGAACGCCATATATCTGACGAACTTCTCCTCTAGGTCTGGGTATAAAGCCTCGGCGGTCCTAACAGATTTGACGAATAAAGGCTCGGAGAATAGCCCGAGGATTGTGCCCGTGAACGCGTACCTCAAGAATCTGAACACCTTATCCTCTAGGTCCTTGCCCTTAATCTCGGCCACAAGGGCCTTAAGCCCCTCCTTAACGTCGGGCGCCACGACCTCGGTCACCTTATCCCTAACGATCTCGAGGGCTTGGGCCGCCCGATTCTCTATGTAGAACATGTTGTCGAGATCGCCCGGCGAGAGGGCGGCGGCGCCGTAGACGCCCACGACGTGGACCGTCGCGAGCTCCTTATCGAAGATGCCCTCGGTCGAGAAGCCTCTCAGGGGCTCGACCCCCCTCTTGGCGTAGGCCCTTTTGAGGGCCTCCACTAAGCCGAGCCTAGTGCCGACCTCGCCCTTGAGGGCGAGCTCGAGTACCTCCAGGGCCGCCTCTACCCTCTCACGATGAAGCAGCTTTATTTGCATTTTTTGGCCCTATGACGACCCTCATCGGCAACGGCAGTTTAGACCTAGCCCGCCTAAGCGCCTCCTTTATGTGCGGCAGATGCTCCGGCTTAAACTCAAGATACATAATTACCTGGCCTCGCTCAACCCTCGCGGCGCGGCCAGCCGGAGAGCCGAAAGCCAATCTCATGCCCTCTTGAAGGCGGTCTGCGCCGGCCATAGCCAACATCTTATTTTCGCGCAACACGTGGTGCGGGTATACGGCCAGCCTAAAGTAGTAGTTGGCGTCGCCGACCTTTGTGCTTAGGTACTTATATACGATTTGGCGCGCCGCCTCCAGCGCCTGGACTCTTATCTGGCCAGCGGTCTCGCTTATCAGCTGGGCGACCATCGTGAAGCCGTCCCTAGCTACAAGCGAGGGATTCCCCATGTCGAACTTCGGTATTTGTACGTAGGGCGCCCCGTGGATATACTCCTGCCTAGTATAGGGAGGCCCTTTTATCCGCCTATAACACCGCGCTGGGCGTAGAGGCATAGAGGAAAATAATCCCCTTAAAAAATCTATTTCAGCGCAACTGCTCCCTAAGCCGAGAGCCTCCACGGCCAGCGATATCCGCCCCCTCCCCGCCGGCCTAGATGCCCCTCACATGGCTACGGCGATGCTCGGCACTTCACCTCGGCGCATCCCACGCCTAAGCAGGCCCTACCAGCGCTAGCCCAAGCGCTATATTGCCGGCTATACGCCTCAGGTATAAATAACGCCGAGAGGACCGCGTTATTTAGAGGTGGACCGGCCGGGATTCGAACCCGGGATCTCCCGCGCGCGAGGCGGGCGTCCTTCCGCTAGACTACCGGCCCCCTTCAACTCTCGAGACGCCCTAATACGCTTAGTCTTATCGCTTTTAATATTTTTCGCCACATTTAAGCGCTGGGCTCTCTATAGAATAATGTCGACGGCCCGAAATTTCAGCCACGCTTCGCCCTATAATTACCGCCGATCTTTACCACGTACAACCGGGCTGTCCCACTAAGCCGGGTAGATTCGCTATAGCGTTTCCAGCCCAGAAGGCCCAATCGCTGTAGTTGGCGTCTCTATACGGCTCAAAGGGCTCGTAGACCGGGTATAGGCAACCCCTCACCACGAGGTACTCGTAGATTATGGGCGGCGTCGTGGGCGTGAGGTTGTAGCCCGGATAAGCGGTGTAGCTTCCGAGGGTCTGCGCCAGCTTCAACGCGTAATTACTCGCGGCCGAGATCCTCGAGGAATTTATAGGGGCCGAGACGTTGACGTAGCCTTGTAGGTATTGTTGGGGCGTTATAATGCCTTGGTACAAAGCGCTTAGCACCTCGTTGGTTTTATTGTCGGCGCCCCACGGGGCTATGACGACCGTGTAGTTATAACGCTCGGCCTCGGCGATTAGCTTGTTGAGGACCGACAACAACTGGGCCCTCTGCGGCGACGTCACGTTGTCTTGATAGCCGAATATGGCCCACCCTGTACTGCCCTTATATACCACTACGCCGACTTCTTGGCCTTGCTCCGCGAGCGCCGTTATGTTAATCGTCATCCAATAGGGCTTATAGACCGGGCCCTTCCTCGGCGTAGTGGCCAGGACTAATAAGGAGACTGTTATTAGGAATACGGCCGCGGCGATTATCACGGCGTTTTTATCCATAGCCCCTAAAAGGGGGCGGTATTTATTATTTCACCACCAACACTGAGGCCTCGGCCTCCTGCACCAACCTCCCCGCCACACTTCCGAGCAGGGATCTGCGTATAGTGGACAGCCCTCTACTGCCCACAACGATTAGGTCGGCGCCGACGGATTTAGCGAAGGCCGCTATCTCGTGCGAGGGGTCTCCTTCCAGTAGCTTGACCTCGGCCGAGGGCACGGCCGATTTGGCCTCCCTCAGCAACTTCTCGCCCTCCTCCCTCAAGCTCTTAGCAATTGTGGGAGTCGAGAAGGCCTCGGAGAGCGAGAATATGGCGGTATCTACGACGTATACTATATATATCTTTGCCCCTAACTTTTCGGCCAGCTCCTTGGCTGTGTTAAGGGCTTTATGGGCTTGTTGAGATCCGTCGAAGCCCACAACTATGGTCTTCATAGCCCCTCTCAGTCTTCTATTTAAAAACTGTGGGCCGTCCTGAGGCCCCCGCCTCACAGGCCTCCGCTACGGAGAGCTCGGCGGAGTGTGCCGTATCTAAATTGCCTCTTCCTTATATTTTTAGCCGCCGAAGGCTCTATCGCCGGCGTCGCCTAGGCCGGGCACGATGAAGCCTCGGTCGTCTAGCTCCTCGTCTATGGCCACTGTAAACACCTCGGCGCTTGGGTAAGTCCCCAAGACCCGCTCTATGCCCACAGGCGTGGCTATGACGGAGACCGTCAACAGCCTATGCGGCTTGCCCCTCTTCAACACCTCGGCTATTGCGGCGGACAGCGTAGATCCGGTGGCCAACATGGGGTCCGCCATTATTACTACTTTCCCCTCTACTTCGGGGAGCTTGACGTAATATATATCTACGCCTATTTGCCCCCGCTCCTCCCTCCGCCTAGCCGCGATTACGCCTATCTTTGCGTTGGGGAAGGCCTTTAGGAGCCCCTCAACTAAGGGCATCGCG
Source organism: Thermoproteus sp. AZ2 (assembly GCA_000960885.1). Taxonomy (GTDB): domain Archaea; phylum Thermoproteota; class Thermoprotei; order Thermoproteales; family Thermoproteaceae; genus Thermoproteus. The sequence continues at coordinate 10,017 of JZWT01000039.1, forward strand.
GCCCTGAGTATTTCGACTATCACCACGTCGTCGAGGCCCTCCAGGACGACCCCCCTAGCCACTCCTAAGGGGGTCCTCACCTCTACCACCCTCTTGGGGAACGCCTTAGCTATCTCATAGCCCATTATTCTGCCCAAGCGCACTAGGCCCTTGCGGAACTCTAGGCTGTCCGTCTTCGCGTCTCTCAGCCTAGTGAGTATGTGTTGAGCGTAGGGGTGGTCTATGAGGGTTATCGGCATTTTTTAAATAGGGACCGCGGTATTTAACTGTGAGGAGGGGCTCCTTGAGCTGAGCGTGATGATTATTCGCGCGCCGAGAGGCGAATAGCTTAAATAGCGAATTGGCGGCGGGGCCATGCTCGACGACTTGAGCGAGCCGCTCGCCTTCCTCCTAGCGATAATCTCGGTGGCCGTTGCATTTCTCCCCAACTTGGCGAACCCGATAGGGGGCTTCCTCCTGCCCACGCTCGCCTTCGCCATCGCCATAATCCCCCACGAGCTAGCGCATAGAGGCACGGCCAGGAGGTTCGGGTGTTGGTCCCGCTTCGTCCTCTATCCGCCCGGCTTCTACACCACGCTGGCCGTGAACTTGGTCATGGGCTTTATCGTGCACAGCCCTCTGCTCTTCATAGCCGGCTACACCGCCATATCCTGCGCCGGCTATACGCGTAGAGATGAAGGAATGATCTCGTTGGCGGGCCCCTTGACCAATATAGCTATAGCCTTGATATCGCTGGCGTATTTACGTTTTCCAGTATATCTGCCTTTATTTAGCTTCTTTTATCTACTGCTGAAATTGAATGCATTTGTCGCCTTCTTTAATTTATTGCCCTTAGGGCCTCTAGATGGGGCGAAAATATTCCGCTGGAATATAGCTATATGGGCTATCTTAATTATAATAGCGGGTTGGCTTTGGTTGCGTAGCTATTTCTCCAGGCGCGCTAGCCTGTCCAGCAGGCGCCTATACTCGTCCCTCAGCCTCTCAACCTCCTCCCTCAGCTTTTGGTACTCGGCGCCGCGCTCCATGGCCTTCTTTATCTTCTCGGCGGCCTCCTTGGCCATACGCCTAATGCGCCCGTCCACGTCGTTATCGGCCCTGTCCTGAAGCGCCGGCAAGAGGCGGGGGTCCATTAAGTCCAACGCCGCTGTGACGGCGGCGGCGCGGATGCGGTAGTTCTCGTCGCGCAGAGCCCTCTGCAACGTCTCTAAGACTTCGCGCCTCGGGCCGAATTTAGACAGCGATTGGACGGCCGTCATCCTAATCCACGTCGGATATGCCTCGTCTGTATAGCTCAAGACCGCCTTGAGCGCGTCGTCTGTTCCAAGCTCGGCCAAACCCTCTATTGCGCCGCGCTTAATTACGTCGAGGTGTCCGCCGTATTCAAGCGCCTTCCTCAAGCTAAATTCAGCGAACTCCCACTTGCTCTTCCCAAGCGCCTTAGCCGCCTCGGCCCTCACGTAATAGCTCTCGGCCGGGTCGTGGAGGACTCTGTCTAAGAACTCGGCCGCCTCTCTGCGCCGCGCCGAGCCGAGCGCCTCGATTATGGCGCGCCTAACCTTGGGGCTTTTCGCGCCCCTATACGCCGACGTGAGCGCGTTGACGGCCTCGAGGGTGCCTATGTCGCCCAACGCCCTAGCGGCCTCGGCCGCGACGCCCCAGAACTTATCGCGGAGGGCTTTGGCCAAGAGCTCCACGGCTCTGCGGCTCCCGTTCTTCCTCAAGGCCTCTACGGCTTGTAGGCGGCAGTAGACGTGCTCATCCTCCAGCATGGCCCCGGCCGCCTCTAAGGGTATATTCAGCTCTAGGGCCTTCAACAGCTTAAGCTCGGGGTCTATGCAGACGTACCTCGGCCTCTTGATAGAGACGTCGATTCTCTTCTCGTTTAAGTTCAAGGTAATCCTCTCCCTCTTGCCGTCCTCGCCGACGACGTCTATTTCGAGGGGCAGAGTATACAGCGGGTAGCTGTCGTCGGGCTGCGTCTGCTCTATTGTGAGCCTAGGCGGATCTTTAGCCAACGAGACCCTCAGCGAGGGGTGGCCCGCTGAGTAGAAGAACTGCCTCCAGAACCACTCCAGGTCTACGCCCGCGGCCTCCTCGAAGGCCTTCCTCAAATCCTCTATATCTGCGTTTTTGAACTTATGGCGCTCGAGGAATAGGCGCAGGCCCCTCTTAAAGGCCTCGTCGCCCAGCAGGCTGCGGAGCATGTGGAGCACCACGGAGCCCTTCTCATAGGCGTGGCGGTCGAAGACCTCCTCAGGGGTGCCGTAGATGTTTATGACGATCGGGCGGGCGTAGCGGTTGTTGTACTCGTTCAGATACGCCTTGAAGTTGCCGTATATTTCGTAGAGGTATTCGTCCCTCCCCTTAGAGCGCTCGGTCCAAAGAGCCTCTAGGAACGTGGCGAAGGACTCGTTTATGGCTATATGGGCCCAGTCCTTTGCGGTGACCAAGTCGCCGGTCCATTGGTGGGCCATCTCGTGCGCTATGAGCGGGTCCGACGAGAACTCCTCCTCGTCGGGCGGGCACGGGAATTCCGAGTATGGGCAATGGGCGTGTTTATCGTGGAGCGTCCAGTCGGTTAGTATCGTAGCCGTCGTGTTCTCCATGCCGCCGTAAACAAACTCTTGTACCACTATCTGCGCGTAGCGGCCGTATGGATAGGGGCCTAGGTATTCTTCGAAGAACTTCATGACATCGCAGGTGTGGTAGAAGGAGAACCGGGCCTTATCCAGCTGTCCCCTCGGCACGTAGTACTCCAGCACCACGTCGCCGCACTTCTCTTGGTAGGACTCGAAGTCCCCCGCGGCTATCGCCAACAGATAAGGCGACATGGGCCAAGGCATATCCCAGACGAAGGCCCTCTTGTCGCCTAGGTCTTTCACCTCCTTCAACGAGCCGTTGCTCACGGCGGTTAAAGGCTTCTTTACGACCACGGTCAACGTCCACGGGAATTTAATGTTGGGGCTATCGGGCAGAGGGATCCAATAGCGGTTGTCCTCGGACTCCCCCTGCGTCCAAGCCATGGGCACTTTATAGTTATGGCGGCGGTCCGGGAGCACGAAGTACATGCCCTTGCGCGGCCTAGCCCTATACTTGACCTCAAAAACGCCCTCCTCCCCCTTAGCCAGCTTGAGCTCTATAGAGAGCGCGCGGCCGTCGTAATAATAAGGCGTAGATGCGCCTAGTATCTCCATCTCCACAGCGTCTAGCTCTACCCGCGACAACTCCTCCTTGGCCTTGACCCTGTAGCGGACCGCGCCCTTAACCTCCCTATTCTCTAAGGTCTATCTCGACCTCGGCCTCCAGCCTTATTACGTCGAAGGGATATCTGCGCGGGAAGCGCGGTAAATAGTTTGGGAATAGGAAGTCTCTGCCCAACAAGTACTTCATAGGAGGAGGGGCGAGGGGCCGCTTTAAAGATTGTGTTAAGCTTAAAAAGGCGCTCCCGAGCCCTCCCGTGTCGTTGCTAGAGAAAATAAAGCCCCAGACTGTGGGACAAGAACGCGCGATAAACGCGTTGACGGACTTAGACAACGAGATAGTCGGCCTATTCGGCCCCACGGGCACGGGCAAATCCCTGCTCTCGATAGCCTACGGAATTTCGGCCGTCCAGCAGGGCAAATATAAGCGCTTTATAATCGCGAGGCCCATCGTCGATGTGGCGAGCGGGCAATCGCTTACCCCTGAGAATTTAGGCGAAATGTACTACAAGCTCGCCGCGTTGTATTTAAGCGATATTATGTCCGGTTATTTGGGCAGAGACGAAATAGAGAAGCTGTTGCGGGAGGAGTCCGTAATAGTGACGGACGTGAATTACCTGAGGGGGCGGACTTTTGACGATTCGGTGATCTTCCTCGACGACGCTCAGAATGTAAAGCCGGATAG
>JZWT01000004.1 GCA_000960885.1 Thermoproteus sp. AZ2
GGCTTGGGGTCCTCGCAGTTGGGCGGCGAGCCCCAGGGGGCTACGACGCGGCGGCCGCCGCAGGAGTAGATCTGTTTAAAGCCCGGCAATTTCCCGCGCTTAGTGATGGGGATCCAGCGGCCTCCCACGAAGGCCTCGACGATGTCCATCGAGATATCTACGCTGGGCGGAAACGCTATCGAGGTCCCGACGCCGAAGACGTCTACGACCTCCCTCAGCCTAGCCACCTCCTCCTCGTCCAAGCCTCCGCTGACGACTATCTTCACGTCTTTATGGCCGGATAGGTCTAGGGCCCATCTGACCTCCCGCGCTATTTTGAGCATATCGCCTCTTCGGCTCCCCGGCGTATCCAGCCTCACGCCCCAAAGCCTCTCGCCCAGCCTCTGCGCGGCTATTAGGGACTCCTCCCTTTCGTCTAGGAAGGTGTCGGCCAAGACTATCCTCGGCACGTCGGGCGGCTCCACTTTATCGAACCAGAGCCAAGCCTCTGTGTGGTCGCCCCTAAAAGCCCTAAATATTATCATCAACGCGTGGGGCATAGTGCCGGCCGGTCTCTTCCCCATGAGCTCAGCCCCCAGAACGCCGGCTACCCCGTCGCATCCGCCTATATACGCCGCCCTATCGGCCATGGGCTGTACGGCCGGGTGCAAGACGCGGGCGCCGAAGAAGAGACACGCCTATCGCCGGCGGCTTTCTTAACGCGCGCGGCCTTAGTGGCTATGCTGGTGTAGTGGCGCAATATGCCCAGCACGGTTGTCTCGAAGACCGCGAAGTCGACGTATCGCCCCTCAATAGTCATTATGGGCTCGTTCTCGTAGAATAGGGAGCCCTCGGGCAAGGAGTAGACCGTCACGGGCTTGCCCTCCAGCGCATATAAGGCCTCCTTAAGCCCGGCGAAAATTGCCCATTTATACCCCCTCGGCAGAGACGCCACGTGGAACTCGGCGCGCACCCGCGCGTCCTCTAGGCCCGCGGCCCTTAAGACCTCGACGGTTCTGAGGAAATATATGTCCGTCGCCTTCCCGGCGATTATGTCCTCTTGGGAGGCTATGTGGAACTTCACGTCACGCGAACTCGACGCCACTGGACAGAGTTAAAGTCGCCTTATATAGATAATCCATTTGCCTCAGCGCAGCGACGTAGTCGAACTCCGTCAACGCGGCCACGGCGTCTACGGGCACCACTACGTCGTATAGCCTAAGCCTCGCGCTGGCCACTGTGTGCAAGACGCATATGTTCGCCACAGTGCCCACTACGACGAGTTGCCTTACCCCGTACATGCGGAGCACGTGGTCCAGCGGAGTGCCGAAAAAGGCGTCGTAGCGCATCTTCTCTATCACCACGTCGCCCTCGGCCGGCTTGAGCTCGTCCACTATTTGCCAGCCCCACGTCCCCTTCACCACGTGGGGGCCCCATATGGGGAACTCCACTGGGTCATCGGGGTAGTGCGTGTCCTGCGTATATATGACGCGGACCCCCGCCCTCCTCGCCTTATCTATCAAGGCGCGTATCGTCGGTATGATTTCTCGGCTAGAGGGCCCGTAGAGCTTGCCGTTTGGGTGGGCGAAGTCGTTCTGCATATCTACTACTATGAGGGCCGTTGACTTGGCCGGGAGCGAGACCTTGTCGACGACGGGTATAGAAGGCACTTTCACCTCCGCCGGTAGCTTCATGGCCAATTATGCCGATGCCGGCTTAGATATATTTGCGCGCAAAAAAGGCGCAGAGGCCGCGGAGATGCGGGAGGCGGCTTATAACGGGCGCGGCGCAATATTTGCGCTCGGCGTAGCGCCTATATTTTAATATGGGACTCAATGACGCCATGGGGTGGACGCCGGCTTTGTAGTCACTCCGTGGGAGGTTAAGGGGAGAGTGGATTACGAGAAGCTCCTCGAACACTTCGGCGCCAAGCCGCTTACCCAAGCCGACGTAGACCTGCTGGCCAAATACGCCGGAGAGGTCCATTATTTAATCCGCAGAGGCTTCTTCTACGCCCATAGGGACTTCGACCAATTGCTTAAGTGGCATGGGGAGGGGAGGCCGTGGGCGTTATACACTGGTAGGGGGCCCAGCGGACCTATACATATAGGCCACATGGTCCCCTGGATACTCCTGAAGTGGTTCTCGGACAAATTTGGAGCAGAGGTGTATTTCCAGATGACCGACGACGAGAAGTTCTTCGACGATCCCGAGATGGGGCTCTCGGAGGCAACTAAGTGGGCTTACGAGAACGCGCTCGACGTAATAGCTCTGGGCTTTACGCCGGATAGGCTACACCTAATAATCGATACCCTAGACATAAAATACCTCTACAAGATAGCGGTGAGAGTCGCCAAGAAGTTGACTTGGAATACCCTAAAGGCCTACCTTCGGCTTCAGCGACAGCTCCAACGCCGGGCTGATATTCTATCCATCTCTACAAATAGCCGTGGCCTTCCTCCCCACGGAGCTGAGGGGCGGCGAGGCGACGCCGACGCTCATCCCCTGCGCCATAGATCAAGACCCCTACTTCCGCCTAGCCAGAGATATAGCCGAGACGCTCGGATATCCTAAGCCCGCCACGCTCTACAGCAAATTCATTATGGCGTTGACGGGCGAGAGCAAGATGTCCGCCTCTAACCCAGATTCGGCCATCTACACGCTAGACGACGCCAAGACCGTCAGGAGGAAGATAGCCAACGCCTTCACGGGCGGCCAGCCCACGGCGGAGTTGCAGAGGAGGCTAGGCGGGAACCCTGACATATGCCCAGTCTACCAGTACCACCTCCTCCTAGACCCCGACGACGCCTCTGTAAAGAAGATCTACGAAGACTGTAGATCGGGCGCGCTTCTATGCGGGGAGTGCAAGAAGATGCTTCAAGAAAAAGTGGAGAAATTCCTAAAAATACATATAGAGCGCAGAGAAAAAGCTAGAGACAAAGTAGATGAATATAGAATTTCTACGAAAATAAAATAATTATTGAACTAGTTTGCCTATAGCGTAGCTCGGCCCTACTTTTTCTATCTGGACCTTTACGTGTTGGCCTGGTTCAGCGCCGGGGACGAAGACGATGAATCCCTCGACCTTAGCCACTCCGTCGCCCCTCCTGGACTTCTCGACTATGTCCACCTCTATTACGTCGCCCTCTTTAACCGGTTTAGGCCCTTGCGGGCCGCGGTGTCGCCGCGGCCCCCTAGTTCTTCCTTCCATTTGCGCAGATGAGCTCGTATATATAAGGTTTTCCTTTAAGTGGCCTCTACGTAGTTCCTGCCATCCCTCTTCTCTACCTTAACGAGGCCTCTTTCCTCAAGCCTCCTCACGGCCTTAAAGACCGTGGTGCGGGGTATGCCGAGGTCCCGCGCTATCTCTGCCTCATAGGCGCCGCCGTGCCTCTTTAAGTAGGTCAAAATCGCTTTATCAGTCTCATTTAATTCTGCAGGCCCCTGCCGCCTCGCGAGGAGCGCGAACACGGCGACGACCGCCGCAACGGCGGCCACAGAGCCGTATATCGCCGGAGGTGAAAAGCCGGCTGAGGAGGTAGTAGGCGGAGTTGCAGAGCCTTCGGTCGTCGTGCTTGAGGTCGCTATAGTGCTAGAAGTCGTGGTCGTCTGAGTGCCCGCCGAGCTGGTGGAGGTAGTAGGAGCAGATGCGATAGAGCCCTGTAACGCATAGGCGATTTGCCCAGGCCCCTCTACGAAGGCTAGGAGGCTACCGTTTATCTTAGTTAGGTTTAACACCTTGACGGCGGGCAGTACTATAACGCCGCCCTGCGCCCACACGACATATTGGCCCTCGCTCACGTTGAAGTATAGGAGGCCGCCCGCCGCCTCGACCTTAGGCACATAAACTATCGTCACGAGCGCGGTGCCCAACACGGGCACTTGCAGACTTGTCCCGTTTAATACTGCGGGCACGGGCGTCTTATTCAGCTCCACCAGCGGTATTGATAGGGGTTGCGTCGGCAATTGAACTGAGAATATATTAGCGGTTACGGTTTGATTGAAGACGAGCACGGCGGTCCCGTTAGCGAAGAGCAGGATGGCCCATATCATTGGGGAAAAGAAAACCGGTTATTTCTTTGTTGCGTTACTCAACGTCGTTAGTCCTCCTCGGAGTCGTCTCCCCCGCTATCCCCTGAGTTCTTATTGCTACCATTGCTTTGGGCGTTCTTGGAGGGGCCGCCGGCGCTCCCTTTGTCCTTATCGCTGTGACCTCCTCCGGTATTATTATGGCCTTCGCCTTTACTCGAGGCGACCCCTCCCTGTTCTTCGTGGTGGTCGCCTCCGCCGTGTTTGCCCTCCTCGTGTTCGCCCGTGCTTATCTCCACCTTATATCCATGTCCTGTGCGGTGTATCTCTATCTTAGTGCCGTTGGCTAGCTTGACCTCCAGCCCCCTGAGCGTGGTGCTGAGGTTAGCCAAATAGGCCGCCGCGCTTTGTAGGCCCGACGCGTTTATGCCCATGCTGGCCAGCTCCTTGCTCATAGCGTTTAAGAGGGCGGCTAATTGGGTTAAGTTAGACGCCAGCGCCTCGACCTCTAGCCTGCTCGACGTGCCGTTGGCGGCGGCTAGGCGCTTCTCGACCTCGTATTCCACGTGGACCTTTAAGAACGTGGCGTTGGGCTTCGTCGAGTTGAGCGACTTGGCTGTGAGCATTAGGTTAAACTCGGCGTGCTTGGTCTCATTGCCGGCTATGTATGCGCCCAGTTGCTTTAGGGCGGCCAACGCGGCGGACTGATTGCCGGAGGCTAGAGCGGATGCCAGCTTCGACAACAATGAGGATACGTAGGTGCCGTTGTAGTTGCCCAGCGCATGGCCGACTAGGTGTATATAATATGCTGTGGTCCCATTATATATTGTTGTTTTTATATTTACAGTTAATACTTTATTTTTATTAAAGTTTATAACTACTACTGAGCTATTAGACGCATATACCAAGTGTATATTGCCAGACGGCGTCGTGAAGTATATCTCAGTAGCGTTGGCGGTCGTCGCGTTGACCACGGGAGCGGTCGCGTTGACCAGAGTCGTGTTGGTCTTAGTTATATTCACCATAGTAGCATTAGTTACTGTAGCGTTGCTCGTGGTGCCCGCTGCGATTAGCAACGCGGCGCTAAGTATTACCGCCAGGGCTAATACCCCGCGCATGGGGGTCCGCCCCCTCCGTTTAAAAAGGAATGCTTTTATTCCACGTCGTGAATGTCGGCGAGGCGGTGTTCACTGCGGGAAACGTGTCGGCGGCCTAAGCCTGCTATTTAAGCAACGCGGCGCCCCTCTTAAGCCGCGGCCCCCTCTTATGCGCCTAACGGCCGAAACCTAGATATATCTTCGGGGCTAGATCTCTATGCGCCTACTTATCGTGTTCGTGCTTTTATTAGCGGTTGTAGCCTTAGCGGTAAATATAACCATATATGCGGTGGATCAAGCGACGGGGAAGCCCCTCAACGCCACGATAGAGCTATATAGCGGCAACGAGCTGGTGGAGATCGGCTTCAACAACTTGACGGCGGATGTGGCGCCCGGCGTATATATCGTCGATGTGTTGTACGAGAACCAAGTCTTTTCAACCGTCGAGACTATAACCTCCAGCGGCGTATACCCCGTCAAGATACCCATGGCGATAATAGAGGCGGAGGCCGTGGACGCCGTCACTGGCAGGCCCGTGGAATGGCCCGTCGAGGTGAGAGGTCCCTCAAGCGTCGTGGCGAGCGGCATCGGCTCGGTTAAAGCCGAGGTCCTCGCGAGCGCGGGCAACGGGACCCCCATCACCTACTCGATTGTTGTAGAGACGCCTTTCCGCTCAATTATTAAACAAGTGCAGCCGGTCCCGGGCCAGACGTCGCCAGTCTACATCTTGGTCCCGACCGCCGCCGTGAGGGTCGAGGTCTATAATGGGGCTACCGGCAATCTCTCGGACTACCCCGTCTTTCTTTCAAACGGCACCGCCGTCATCGCTGAGGGCAGAGGGGAGATAGCGGCGGAGGTTCTTGCGGGTAATTACACAGTCATATACACAGTTTCACTAGGTCCCATCGCTCTTAACTTCACTAAGACAATAAGCCTAGGCCAGGGCGTGAACGAGACTGTGCCTATCCGCGCGCCCACAGCAGTAGTCACCATATACGTCTTAAACCCGTTGGGCGCGCCTATCCGCAACGCGACGGTCCAAGTCTACTACGGCGTCCGCCTAATAGCCAACGGCTCGCCGCCCCTCAGCCTCATCCTCTTGGGAAACGCCACCTATAAGGCGGTAGCACAGTATGGCGATTACGAGGCCAGCGCCGAGCTGAGCCCTAGGCCGTTTCAGCCAGCAATCTACTACCTAAACCTATCCCTCCCGACAACTACCACGAGGGTTATGCCGATAACCTCCGCCTCCTCCACTACATCGCTGACGTCGACCGGCGCGCGGCGGACGACTACTACGACCACGGCCACCCCTAAGCCGACTAAGGCGCCCAGTAGCAATACGTCTGCCTCCTCCGCCTCGGCGCCGCCCTACCTCTTGCCGTTGGCTGGGCTTATGCCGGCCCTAGCTGCCGTTGCGCTGGCGCTTACGCTGGCCGCCCGCCGGGGGCGCTAAAGCGAGGCGAAGATAGAATTACGCCAGAGGTCGTAGAGACCCTTTAGGGACACTAGGGGCACCCCCCTCGTCATCCTATACGTGAAGAACTGCCTGAACTTATCGGGATCACTAACCGCGCTCCACTCCTCCACCGCGTACTCGGCGACGCCCGTCTTAGCCTCGGTGGCTATCGCGTGGGCCAGGGCCGACGCCTGCCATATGGCGCCCCAGCCGATGGGGGGCAGGCCCAGCTTCATTAAGGAGGACTCCCCTATTAGATAAGTGCGGGGGTGCTGGGTCTCAAATAGGGGCGTAACCCTGAGCCCCCTAGCCAATGGGTGTTGCGCTAGCTCGGGCACGAATAGATGTAGCTCCCTCCCCTCGGTCTTAATGGGCGGCGGATCCTCGGTCAGAGCAACCCCGTATTTATCGAAGGTATCTTTATACGTGTTGAAGAGCCAGCGATAGTCGTCGTGTATGTATAAGACGTGGACGTAGACCTTCTTCTCTTTCCATACGCTCTTTACAGCTATGGCCACCTCTTGAAAGCCCATGACAGGGTATGCCTCGTCTACAATAAAACGAACTACGTCGGCCGAGGCGGCTAGCCTATACGTATTCTCAGCCCCCTCGACCGTATAAAAATCGTCGTGGCCTACCCTAAGCGAGCCTATGGCCAAGACCTTGTAATCCCCGTTGATCAACTCGCCGCTCGATATCCTAAACCCGCCCGGCTCTACCGCGACCACTTGGTCCTTTATATGGCGTATCCTCCTAAGCGATGAGAGCGGCATTTTCAAGTCCTTAAACTCCACGAGGCCTGCGAAGGCCATAGGTATGCCCATGGTGAACTCGTGATAGTCCTTAGGCTCTATTAGGAGCACCTCGGCGTCGGGGAGCTCTTGAAGTAGCTTGTACGCGAAGTATACGCCGGATATGCCGCCGCCAGCAATTACTACTCTCACAGACGCCTCTCAATATTCCTTATTAATAGTTACAATAACCGCCGCGTGCTCGACCCACCTACCAGCATTAGCCGCGGCGCTTATTTGGGCATATGCGTCGGTCTCCTACGGCGATTGGGTAAAGGCCCTAGGCGTGGCTAGGCTTAACACGCTCCGCGTGGTATATACCTCAATAGCCCTCTTAGCGCCGGCTCTTCTGCTCGGCCTAAACCGCGCTGCCCTCTACGCGGCGCTCAGCGGAGTCCTCTCATTGGCTTTGGGGGATTCGCTTTACTTGAAATCCATTAAAACCGCGGGGGTCTCCATCGCGGCCCCCGCCTCCTATTCCTATATCTTAATGGAGCAGTTCGTGGCGGTGGCCCTAGGCGAGCCTTTAAGGCCGACGTATCTCGTCTCGTCCCTTATAATTGTGGCGGGGATATACGTATTGTCGCGGGGGGAGGGCGAGGGGCGGCTACTCGGCGTGCTCTACGCGCTAGGCGCGGCAGCCTCGTGGGCGGGCGGCTACGCCGCCATTAAAGTGGCCGGCGCCGGCGGCCTCAACCCGATATCGACGGCGTTTGTCAGAGCGCTGACGGCTTTGGCGGCGCTTTCGTGGAGCGCGAGAGGGCTAGGGGTAGGCGAGGCGATGAGGAGGACTTGGAGAACCCCCCTGCCCATAATAGCCGTACTGGACTTGGGCGTCGGCGCCGCGTTGTTCGCCTACTCCGCCGTCGCCATAGGCGTTAGCTTAACCGTCATAATAACCGGTGTAGAGCCCCTGGCCGCACAGATAATGGCGAGGGCCATGGGCAAGGAGAGGCCGGGCCTCCGCGAATATGTGGCCGCGGTCCTTATCCTTACAGCTATTATTATATCCCTTATATGACCTGTGTTGCTCGACAAGCTCTATAAGGAGCTGGGGAGGAATTGGGCCTTCTTCTCGCGGGCCTTAAGCCTAGCGAGGTCTGAGGGGGAACCGCGCTACGCGCCCGCCCTAGCCGTCGCCGAGGCTTCGCCCTGCCCCATGAGGGGGAGGCTATTGGCGGAGGACCTAGAGCTGGAGACCTTCGCGCGCGCCCTTAGAGACCGCGTTAAATACGCCGTCTTGTTGGGCCTCTTTGAAGAGGCTAAGGCAGACGAGCTGACGAGGAGGGCCATTAAGGGCGACGCGGGCGCGCTTAGGGCTCTGCTCAGAGTCGGGAGGGATTTGAAGAGCGTCGACATAACCCCCATTCTGCCTAAGCTGCGCGAGGAGTTCGAGCTAGCCCGCCGCGCAGCCGGCAAGGTGTTCATAACCGCCGCGAGGGGCGTCATAAGAGAGGCCGCCGCCTACGTCAAATACGCGGAGGTATACCCCTACGCTGGCGCCGGCGTCGAGCGCGGAGGCTACGTATTTTATGTAGTGGCCGGCGTAGGGGAAGACCATGTATACCTCTTCAGAGTGGGCAGGCCGCGGGAGAGGGTTATGAGGACCGCCTCGATAGAGGCCGACGTGGCGGCCGCGGCCTTCGCTAAGCGGAGGGAGAAGATACACGTCTACGTGCCGGGCTCCGGCATATTCTCGACGCTGAGGGATGCAGTTGACCCAACGCCTAAATTCAAGGCCTTCCTATCGGGCGAGTGTAGGCCGGGCCCCTATTGCAGGGCTTGTAGGTATAAGGATAGGTGTCCGTGCATGTCCCCAGACACCGTCGCGCCGGGTCATAGAGGCCCTTAAGGCCGCTCGCGGCGCGTCGCCAGCTGTATTACACCTACCCGCTTAAAATCTTTCCCGCAATCTTTATTTTGCCTCCCCGCCGCCGGGGCATGGACTGCCAGGGGTTCAGGAGCTAGAGCAAAGGATAGCTGAACTAGTCGAGGCCAGGGCGTCTTGCCCCCTTCCGCCCTCCATCGGCGGCGACCTCGGCTTATTCCTCGCGAGGATTATATCGAGGAGGTCTAGGCCCTCGGTGGCCTACCTAGGCCCTGAGAAGTCCTTCACATGGGAGGCCGCCGCCCGTTATATGCCGGAGGCCGAGCTAATCGCGGCGAGGGGCATCGCCGAAGTGTTCGACGCCGTCGAGTCGGGGTCGGCCCAGCTTGGCGTAGTGCCCTTCATGAACAGCCTGGAGGGCCCCGTGGGGGAGACCGTAGACCTGCTGGCGACTAGGGACCTCTACATCTCGGCGGTTTTAGAGATGCGGATAACTCTGTGCTTCGCCGCCAAGGGCACGCCGCGCGTGGTCTACTCCCACCCCCACGCCATAGCCCAAGCCCGCCGCTTCCTCTCATCGCTCGGAGCACAGGTGGTCTATACGTCGAGCACGGCCGAGGCGGTGCAACGCCTAGATGAATGCCAAGACTGCGGCGCAATAGCTTCGCCTAAGGCCTTGGAGGGGAGGCAAGGCGCTCTGCGGCGTTGAGGATAGGGAGAGCTACACCAGATTCGCCGTGATTACTAGGGAGAAACCGCAGGGGGGCCGCCTAGCCGCGTTGATATTCGCCGTGCCCAACACGCCCGGCTCGCTCTACTCCGCGCTGGAGCCCATAGCCAAAGCGAAGGTCAACATGACCCTCATATATTCAAGGCCCACGCGGCTCTCCCCCTGGGACTACTACTTCTTGGCCGAGCTAGAGGTCGGCGACGGCTTGGGGCCCCTCCTCGAGGAGCTTAGGGGGAGGACCACTCTCCTAAAGGTGGTGGGGAGGTACAGCGTCGTCAGACTTGATATCGAAAAATTTAAATAATCGATTTCGAAAACGATAACATGGGATGGGGGTGGTGTAGAGGGTACAGGGGATGGGCGTGGAGGGATTGGGCGCCGCCCTATTGGGGCGGCCCATGGGCTTGGTGGGGCGAAGACCCGGAGCTCTGGCTTAAGGCGCACTTAAAGAGGGCCGTCTGGGACATAGAGGGGCTGGCGCAGTTCATCAAGGAATATGCGGATAAGCTAGACCCCAGAGACAGAGAGGCCTTAGCTAAGGAGCTGGAGGACCTACTGAAGAGGCTGAGGCAGTAGTACTCACTAAATGTGAGTCTCCTTTTTAAATAAATCCAGACGCCGTGGCTATGAATAAGGCCGTATTAATAGCAATTGCCGTAGCCGCCGTGGTGGCGGCCGCGGCCTACTTCGCCTACGCACAAACCAGCCCGCAGTCGACCCAGACGGCCACAGTCACGGTGACCGTGTGGAAGACGCCGCCCAGCGCGCCTTACGCCTCGAATTGCACACAAAGGCCCAGCCATTACGGCTACTGGGGCGGTCGGCGCCCTGTTGCAGCCTTACGCACACCGACCTCCACGACCTCTCCCCTAGCTGCGGAGAGGCTGGCGATATCGCTGACCTCCAGCCAAGTCTCGTTGACGTTAAACGCCACGGCTCTGACTAGGGGAGGCGGGGCCGCCGCTGTAGTAGAGGGGCAAGGGGTCTTAACGATAGGCGGCCAACAATACCAAATACAAGCCGTCGACGGCGCCGTGTTGGGCCAAGCGTTTGCGCTACGTATATACACGGGCAACGCCTTGGTGTTAGTCGAATACGCGAGGGGGGCGTATAGGGCCGTGGTCGAGCCCCTAGGCGTAACTCAAATCACCGTGTATTACGGCAACGCCACCGCCCAAATATCGGCTTAGGCCTATCAATAAATCCCCTCTTTTTCCTCATGTTACTCATCCCCAACCTCATCATCGCCTTCCTCTCGCTTTATGTAGTAATTAGGGCGGCCCAGGCCTATAGAGCGCTGGGAGAGGCCAGACTCGCGTTGTTGGCCTTAGGCGAGGCCTTGTTCGCCGGCGCGCTCCTCCTCGAAGGCTTGGCCGGGGCCATCGCCATGCCCGGCCTCCTCAGGGCGTTGCTCCCCCTCTTCGCCTCGTCCCAGCTTTTGTTGCTGGCGGCCCTCTTGATCTTAGC
Organism: Thermoproteus sp. AZ2; assembly: GCA_000960885.1. Classification (GTDB taxonomy): domain Archaea; phylum Thermoproteota; class Thermoprotei; order Thermoproteales; family Thermoproteaceae; genus Thermoproteus. The sequence continues at coordinate 11,381 of JZWT01000004.1, forward strand.
CATAGCGGTGACGCCCAGCCAGCTCTACGCGGCTCTCTTGGCGCCGTTCCCCGCCCACTTAGAGGCGCGGCGCATAGGCCTAATACCTCTAGCCAACGCGGCGCTCTCGGCGTACATAGCCGTCGTGTTGCTCTATGGGTATATCCAGAGGAGGGGCAATATCTGGATGCCGCTGGCCTTCGCCGCCTTCTCCGCGAGCATAATACTATCACCGCTCCACACCACGGCGCTTGTGCTGAGGGTATTAACAACGGCGTTCCTAGCGGCCGGGGTCAGCTATGCCGAAGCCAAGGCGAAGTAGGGTGGAGATAACGGCAGACGTCTTGGCCGTGTTGGAGAAGGGTTGCACAAACCCCACGCGCCTCGCCGCCGAGGCGAACTTGGCCTACGACAGGCTCGCGAAGCTTCTGGAGGCTCTTAAATCTAGGGGCCTAGTGGAGTTGAGCCCGGGCGAAGTCTGTATATCCCGCCGCGGCCTAGAATTCTTGGCCGAATACAGGCGTTGGAGGTCCTTCCTCGAGTCCTTCGGCCTCTAGCATGCGGGCGCGCCTCAGCAGGGGGCCGAGAAGTATCGGCAGGCGCAAAGCGAGTTGCGCGCCCTCGCCGAGCGCCGGCCTATGCCCGCAGCTCGGCGCACTCTAGCGTACAGCTTAGGCCTGCGGATTTATAACTATGTCCAGATATATGCCCATGGTCGTGCCCAGGGTGCGCACGGGCGTGCCGGGCCTAGACGAGATATTATACGGCGGCATACCTGAGAGGAGCATAGTCCTACTAAGCGGAGGGCCTGGAACCGGCAAGTCTATCTTGGGCAAACAATTCCTCTACAACGGGCTGAGGGCCGAGGAGCCCGGCGTCTTCGTGGCGTTGGAAGAGCACCCAGTCGCCGTGAGGCGCTCCTTCCGCCACTTCGGCTGGGACATTACCCAGTACGAGAGGGAGGGGAAGTTCGCGATAATCGACGCCTTTACGGGCGGGATCGGGGCCGCCGCGCAGAGGGAGAAATACGTGGTTAAGCAAGTGGACGACGTACACGAGCTCAGCGACGTCTTGCGCCAAGCCATAAAGGACTTGGGCGCTAGGCGCGTCGTGGTGGACTCGGTATCGACTTTGTACTTAACTAAGCCGGCCACCGCGAGGGGTACCATAATGTTGCTCAAGAGGGTTATAGCGGGGCTCGGCTGTACGGCCTTCTTCGTGTCGCAGATAAGCGTAGGGGAGAGGGGGTTCGGCGGGCCCGGCGTAGAGCACGCCGTGGATGGCATCATTAGGCTAGACTTAGACGAAGTGGATGGGAAGCTGTACCGGTCGATAATTGTGTGGAAAATGCGCGACACAAAACACAGCATGCTCAGACACCCCATGGATATAGAGGACGACGGCATAAGAGTCCACTGGGACGAATACATACGCGTCTCCGGCAACGCGGTGAGGATAGAGAAGATACCAGGGCAGGAGGCCGAGGAGATGAAGAGGGCCGTCGAGGAGGCGGCTAAGGCCAAGGTCGTCGAAGTGAGGGAGGAGGCCGAGGAGGAGTGATGTCGATTCCGCTAAAGCCCTTGGGCAGAGAAGACATCAGGAGGCTAGAGTCCGCCCTAATAGCGATGGCTCTCTTCGATAAGGAGACCATAGAGGCCTTGAGGGACCCCCACGAGAGAGTCACCTGGGTGGACAGCCTATACACAGCAGCGGCGGCCCTCGCCAGAGAGAAGGCCGGGATGCCGATCTCCAAGATAGCTGAGGAGCTCGGCGTAACCGAGGCCACCGTGCGGAGGCACTTAAGGGGCGAGTCGAGGGCGGGCCAAATAGTGGCTAAGGTCTACGAGAGGCTCGCCGAGGAGGGCCTTAAGCTCGAGCTCCCGGAGGGGCTGGCCCCACAACGCTGTAGGGATGAGGAGCTCAAGCAAGCCCTAGAGGCCGTCCGAGGCGCCCTCAAGGAGGCCCTAGATAGGATCAACGCCGTTTTGTCCACTTAAGGAGGCCCTCCCCCTCGGCGGCGGTTAGGGCCCTCGCTTGTTCTATAATCGAGCTCGCTAGCCTCTCGCCTATGCCTGGCACTTTGGCCAGCTGAGCCGGCGTGGCCTTAGCTATATCGGCCAAGCTCCTATACCCGGCGTTGTAGAGCGCCCTGGCGCGGGCTCTGCCCACGCCCTCTAGTCTCAACACGAGCTCGAGGAGCTCCTCCCTCACGCCGTATATCACCCTATAGCTCACCCTCCGCAGCTCCTCCGCTCTCTCCTCCATGCCCAAGGCCTTCGCGAGCTCCGCCGCGGCGAGCCCCAGCCACTCGAACAAGTCCGCGTATACCCTCAAATCGCCGGGCCCGACGCCGTATTTCTCGTAGAGCTTGTCCTCATCGGCCTCGTTAGCCCACTCCCACAACATCTCCACGGTCTTCACCTCCTCCCTGAACTCCTCATCGTCCTCGTCCAGAAGTAGCGAGGGAAACGCCGAGATTATCTCAGCGGCCGCCTTTTTATTAAAGCGCCCTCTCCAGATCTTCGGGACGTCGGGCGCCTTAATCACTAGGTAGATATAGGCTAGGGGCGAGGAGCCCCTCATGGCCCTCAGCATATCTATGTAGGTCGCCGCCGTTTCTGGGTCTAGGTATAGCCTATTGACGAGCTTGCCGAGCTCCGTCGCGTAGTAATACTCGCCCAGCTTCTCGAGGAAGCCCCACGCCGTCAGCTCTTCGAGGGATTTCTCGGCCTTAGCCCTAGCCACAGATGCGGCTACCGCGCCCAGCTGCGAGTAGGCGAGCGTCGAGGAGAGGTAGTCCACTACGTCGTCTAGCCTATTCGCATATCCGCTACCCACTACGCCCAATAGATGCGAGCGGAGGTTGACGTCTGAGAACAATTGGGACCTCACGGGCTCTATGGGCCCCTTTATGTACCGCTCCATTATATACTCGGCCTCGCCCTCGCTCGAGGCCGCTGCTATCGCCTCGCCGTATGGGTCCAGCCCCGGCCGCCCAGCCCTCCCCGCCATCTGCCTATACTCCATTACGGGGATCTCCTCCATGCCTAACAACGGGTCGCGCCTTCTAACATCGGCTATTACGACGCGGCGCGCGGGGAGGTTCACGCCGGCGGCGAGGGTCGTGGTGGAGACGACCGCCTTTATGACGCCGCGCCTAAACCCCTCCTCGACGATTCTCCTGAGCTCCAGCTCAAGCCCGGCGTTATGGAAGGCGACGCCCTTAGCTATAACTCCGGCCAGCTCTCTGCCTATGGCCTTGCTGGCGGCGACCTCTTGAGCGCGGCGGGCCAGCTCGGCGGCGGCCTCGGGGTCTATGAGCTTCTCGCCGGACGCCGCTATGAACTCGGCGATTCTGCCGGCCACCTTAGCCGTCGCGGCTCTGCTGTTGACGAAGACCAGCGCCTGTCCCCCCTCCTCTATGGCGTCTACGGCTAAGGCGACCTCGGGCTCGGCCTTTACGGCGACCCTCCTCTTGCCTCCGTCTGAATAAGTTATCTCGCCGCCGTGGTATACGCCCTCCCTCAGCGGGACCGGTCTCCAGTCAGACTTCACGAGCCTCGCGCCGAGCCATTTAGCCAACGCCTCGGGGTTGCCTATGGTAGCGCTTAGGGCTATTATCTGGGCCTTTAGCCCCAAATACTTCGCCTTGGCGACTATGGACTCCAAGACGGGGCCCCTCTTGGGATCGCCTACGTAGTGTATCTCGTCTAGGACTATTAGGCCTACGTTGCTCAGCCAGTTCGGCCTATGCCTCAACAAGCTGTCGAGCTTCTCGTAAGTTGTTATTACCACGTCGTATTTGCCTAGCCATCTATCCTCAGAGCTGTATTCGCCGGTCGACACGGCGACGTCCACCAACCCCTCGTAGTATGAGAAGTGTAGTTGCTTCTCGTAGGCCAGGGCCTTTAGAGGCACCGTGAACACGGCCATCCTCCCCTCCATGCCTGCCTTAACTGCCGCCGCCTCGGCCAGAAGCGTCTTGCCGCTGGCGGTGGCCGTGGCCATTAAGACGCTGGCGCCCTCCAAGATGCCCGCCCTCACGGCCTCCTCCTGAGGAGGATAAAGCCTCTCCACGCCCCTCCTCCGCAATATATCCCTCAGCGCAGGGGGCAGAGACAAGCGCGATAAGTCCACGGCGATTAATTGGCCGCCCTATAAACGTCTTCTTTATTAGTAATCTTTATTAATAAACGCCGCGCGAGGCCTATGAGGCGCGCCGCCTTAGCCGTGCTCATGCTGACAGCTCTCGCCCTCGCCGCCGCTCCGCCAGCTTATATATCCTCCGTCAGTGCACAGCTTGTCTCGGGGTCAGCCGCCTCGGTTACAGTGCAGCTGTCCATCGCGGTTACGGCCAACGAGCCCGGCCCATACTACGTAGTGGTGGGCTACGCCGGGTCTCAGACAACTCTAGGCCCCACGCAAGGCGGGGCCCTCACGGCGACTCTGACGATGCCCGAGTCGACGTCGCAGATAGAGATCACGCTTCTGGACAGCTCCGGCGCTCAGCTGGGCTCTATAGCCCTCGAGGGCTTGTGCTTCTTCACGTGCACCACGTGCTCCGCGCGCCCCATGATATTGAGCTCCGGCGCCTCGCCCTCAGCCGCATCGGTGGGCCAGCCCGTCTACATAAGCGAGGTCTACAGCTCGGGCGGCCTTTGGCAGTTCTCGCTGGGCGCGTCTATAGGTGGGTATTCGGCCTCCACCTACTTCACGCTCAAGCTGAACACAAACAATGCCTACACGGTGGCGGAGACCTTCGGCCCGTTCACGCTCAGCCAGCCCGGCAACTACACCTACAACGTGTGGGGATCGGAGGCCGGATCGGCCGGGGGCGTAGTAACTATCAGCGGCTCCTCGCCGACTTCCTCGACGTCGTCGACTAGCCCCGGCCTTATCTACGTAAAGGTGGTTAACGCCTTCAACGGCTCGGCGGTTCCCGCATACATAAGAGTGCTGAAGGGCAATACCGCGCTATACGCCGAATATTCCTCGTCCCTCTCAGCTGTCGTGCCGCCCGGCTCCTACGAAGTGCCGTCACGGCCTACGGCTATACTTGGTCCGAGGCCGTCCAAGTATACTCCGGACAATACGCCAACGTCACCGTGCAGATACCCATAGCCCTAGTCTCGGCGCAAGCCATCAACGAGGCCGCTGGGTCGCCCGGGCCCTGGGCCATCGCCATATATGGGCCGGGCGGCGAGGTGGCCGAGGGCAACGGCTCAGTGTCAGCATATGTGCTGGCCCAATACCCCAACGGCACGCCTATATCCTACTCAGCGGTGGCCTATACGCCGTTCGGCCAATACTCCAAGAGCTTCACGGTCCAATCCGCAAGCGCGACGGTTGACGTCGTAGTGCCCACGGCGGCCGTCACAATAACGGCCGTGGACAGAGCGTCGGGCTCGGTCAAGCCGTGGCCCATTGCCGTATATGGGCCCGGCGGATTGGCCGCCGAAGGCCTCGGCCAATTCACGGCGTATTTAGCGCCCGGCGAATACCAAGTCCTCGTGAACGTCTCTTTGGGGGGTTTAAGCTACGCGTACTCGACCACGGCTCCGTCTCAGGGCCTGGGCCTCTGCAGATAGTGGTCCCCACCACCACGCTTAAGGTTATCTCGTCCTTCGCCAACGGCTCCGGCGCGCCGGCTGAAATAGAGGTGCTTTACGGCGGAGAGCCCATATATTATGTGCAGGGGCCCATCGCCAGCCTCGAGGTCATGAGCGGCTTAACGTATATAGTTAGGGCCAGCTACGGCAACGCCACTAACGCCACCGCCGTAACGCCGAGCGGCGCGTCGGAGGAGGTCGTGTTGACGTTGCCGCAGCCTCAAGCCGCCTCGGCCGCGGCCACCACGACCACTAATACGACTGCCGCAGGCGCTCCGACATCTACAACGCCGTCGGCGAGCTCCGCTACTAGCTCTACTAGCCCCACGACGACGAGCGCGGCGCCTAGCACCACTACGACCGCTATTACGTCAGCTAGCTCGACAACCTCGACCGCCGGCGTCGCCTCCGAGCAGACATACACGCAGTCCAACGCACAGTCCACGACCCAGCGTAGCACAACGACTATAGCCGTGCCGATAGGCGCTAAAGTGGCTCTATTGGTGGACGTCGCCGTATTGTTAGTAATAGCGGCGGTGATGGTAATACTTGTTGTATTACTGTTGAGGAGATAAGAGGGCGAGCCTGGCGGCGTGGGCTGCGAACAGCGTCATCAAGAGGCCGCGCCAATCCATCCTCTCATCTGATACATACCTCTTTAGGTCCCCCTCTAACATAACCACGCCTATTCTACAACTGGCGCAATAGAGGCCTACCTGGCCCCTCTTCTCCCTTAATATTAGCGGGGATCCGCACCTTATGCATCTTAGGTTAGTTATCACTAAGCGAGCGCTGGCGGGGTTAAAAAGAGCGGCGTTTAAGCTCGGCTAATCCCCTGCTGGCGCCCCCTCCTCCACCGCCTCTCCGTACTCCACCAAGCTCCTCAACGCGCTCTCCTCGCCTATTAGATCCCTTATCGATATTACGCCGTAGAGCCTCCCGCCCTTAGTGACCACCACGTGCCTTATGTTGTGCTTCCTCATGACGTCGGCCACTTTCCATAAGGGCTCTTGCGCCTCGACCGTTATCACAGGGCTTGTCATGAATTGGGAGGCCGGCGCGTTTAAGTCGGCGTTTGAGGCAAGGGCCCTCACTATGTCGCGCTCCGAGATTACGCCGACGGGGGCCGTGGGATCTCTCTCGTCCACGAGCACGATGAGGCCTATCTTCTTTTCGGCTAAGGTCTTGGCGATTTCCCGAAGAGGCGTCTTAGGGGATGCGGTTATAGGAGGCTTTCTAGCCAACGTCTCAGCCTGCATAGTAATAATTTTTCTTAGAAATAAAAACTTTTTGTTCCACAACCTTTATTTGCGGCTCGCCCTTACTTCCCATGTCGGCGCCTAGCGTGATCTCGGACAACGCGCCTATTAGGTCCTCCCTTAAGAAAGACGTGCCGCAGATATTGGGCGTGGGCCCCTTTAAGTCCGGGTCCTCCGCGTTCATACCGTTATTCTTGGCGTTGAAGCTCTCGGAGATAGGCGCGGCTGAAATAGATGAGGCATCTCTCCTAACGCCGCAGGAGGTCAGCCAGAAGAAATTCGCCGAGGAGAAGGAGCAGAGGCTAGTCGAGCTCCCCGCCGATTTCTACGCCAGGGCGAGGGCCACCATATGGCGCTTAAAGAAGGAGGGCGACTCCAAGGAGATGGCGCGGCTGATAAGCGAGCTTCGGGACCTCGTAATAAGGCGCGTTGAGAAGATGGCGCGGTTGCTCGCGGCTTCGCCGGACTTGGCGGAAAACGAGGAGTTCTTGTCGCGGCTCACGCCGGAGGAGAGGGCCTTGGCCCTCTCGCTATATATAGAGCTGTCCAGCTTCATTCAGAGCGTCTTGGCCTAGGCGTTTATGCGCTTCACGTAGCCGGGCCTGGGCGTATACAGCTCTCCATTCCTAACCATGAGCTCTATAAGCCTCTGGGCCTCCGCCCTAGGCACGCCCGCCTTCTCGGCCTCGTCCAGCAGCGCCTCGACCTTTACAGGCCCCTTAACCGCCTCCTCCAGCCTCTTTATCACCTCGGCGAGCTTTATATACGCCTCCCTCCTAGACGCGGGGACTCCGGTCATCACGGAGTCTATATCCACGGCGCCTGACTCCATATCTATGCCCACGGACTTGAGGAAGGCCAGGTACAGCCTTACGGCCCTCTCGGCGTCTTCGGCCGTGGCCAGCGGGGACAAGCGCATTTTGGCCTCGGCTAGGGTCAGGCGTATTAGGGCCTCCAGCTGCCTGGCGGTTATGGCTATGGCCGTGCCAGGCCCCTGGTACCTCTTGCGCATCTCTAAGTAGAACTGCTTAATCCTCTCCTTGGCGTCTTCGCCCAGCTGGGGCTTGACGTACCTCCTGGCGTATATTATATACTTGCGAAGCAGATCGGGCTTTATTATGTCTTTGAAGGACTCGGGCAGATAGCCGGCGTGTAGGTCCAAGATGTGGGAGGCCACGGCCTTGTCGAAGTCCTCCTGGGGCTCGTCCCTGACAACGAAGATTAAGTCGAAGCGGCTCAGGAGGGAGACGGGTAGGTCTATGTTCTCGGCCACCGTCCTGTTGGGGAGGTATCTGCCGAAGGCGGGGTTGGCGGCCGCCAGCACGGCGGCGCGGGCGTTCAGTGTGGCCACTATGCCGGCCTTGCTTATGGAGACCGTCTGTTGCTCCATGGCCTCGTGTATGGCCACCCTATCCTTGGCGTCCATCTTGTCTATCTCGTCTATCACCGCGACGCCCTTATCCGCCAGCACCAACGCGCCTGCCTCTAGGTAGAAGTCCCCCGTGATCTTGTCCCTCACAACAGCGGCTGTGAGGCCGGCGGCCGAGGAGCCCTTGCCCGTGGTGTAGACGGCGCGCGGGGCGACCTTGGCCACGAACTTGAGGAGCTGGGACTTGGCCGTGCCCGGGTCCCCCACTAGCAACACGTGTATATCGCCCCTGACCCTAACGCCGTCCGGGTACACCACCTCGTTCCCCCCGAAGAGGAGGCAGGCTATCGCCTCCTTTATCTCCTCGTGGCCGTAGATGGAGGGCGCTATGGACCTGACTATTAGGTCGCGGACGTCGGGGCGGCGGGAGAGCTCCACAATCCTCTTCTCGTCCTCCTTCGTTATGTCCTCCACAAGCTCCTTATTCGTCGACTCGAGGTGGACTGCGTTGAGGAACGAGTTGAGTATCGGGGGCCTCCCCTTCTTGAGCTCGCTGAGCGTTAGGTCGAGGATGCCCGTTATGGAGACTATGTCGCCCGGCTTAACCGAGTCCACTAGGTCGTCTAGGAGGACCACCTCTATGCTTCTAGGCAATTGCCCCGGCGGCAGCTCCTCGGGCCTCTCCTGCACGATTAGCTTCTGCCAATCTATATACTGGGAGAGCTCCGTCACCAACACAAAGGATTTAGAGGCGCCGCAGCGGGGGCATCTGCTCGGCGGCTCCACGTGTTTCTCCAGCTCTTGTAGGAGCTCCAGCTCGTACCCGCATTGGGTACACCTATACAGCGCGCGGTAGAGGAAGTGCTTGGGCGGCGTCTGGCGCGTGACTATCCCCTCGACTCTTATAAGCCTCCCTATGTGGTCCGACCTCAGCCTCCTCAGAGGAGTAGAGTAGGGCGAGCCCTTGACCCTGAAATAAAAGCGCCTTAGACGACGGGCCGTTTCGGGGTCCTTCTCCTCGACGACCTCTTTAACCGCCTCGTCGGCTATGGGCAACGCCTGCTTAGGCCTTTCGAAGACGAGCTCGGCCAGCTCCTTATCAAATAACAATATGTCGCTTGAATCGATTTCAAGGCTCTTTTTATGTTGAATAATTATATTGAGGACCTCGTCCAAGATCTTCTCGTTAGATAATATAAGGTCTTTAACTTTATTCTTCACAGTTTCGGCCGCCACCTCGGCGACAGACACGGCTATAGCGCTCCCCAGCTATATAAGGGAGGCGGTAGAGGAAGAGCTAGTAGAGAGAGAGTACAACAAAAATATTGGGTTGCTACGCCGCGCCTGCGGCCAGCTCGAGCGCGGCCTCCAGCAAAGCTACGAAATCCCCCTCGGTCTTCACAGCCATGACCGCGTTTACGAGTTCGGGATCGCCGCCAAGGTCGATCTCCCTATCTACATAGCTCGGGCTCCTCCTCTCGTTGGACTCGCCGGAGCCTTGGCCGCAACGCTGGTAGTCGCCGGCGGAGAGCCTGAGCCTCACCTTGCCCCCGGCGAGGGCTAGTGAGGCCAACGCGTAGGGCCCGGCTAGGCAGGCGCCCTTCTCCTCTATGCCCTCTATGACGAGCGTCGCGTTCACGGCATCGCCAGACCTAATGAGCTCGAAGCTGTGGAAGTTGGACTCGGATTTCCCTATTCGGTTAAACGCTTGTATCCAGGCGTTGACCGCCTGGAGCCCCTCTCCTCTTTCCATTAGTGCTTAGGCTAGCCACTATTTATTTATTTCCTATCAGCTACGTGCGCATCGCCATAGTGGACGGCTATACGGACGAGCCGGCGGGGTTGGGAGTGCCGCCCTACATAGATGTATACCCCCGCTACGTAGCCGGCGCAGCTAAGGCGGCCGACCCGAGCAACGAGGTTAGGTACTTCACCATCGACGGCTTGAGGAGGAGCTGGGCCTCCAGCCTAAGCGCCTTGAGGCAATTCGACGTCGTCGTCGTAATAGCCGGGATAACCACGCCCGGGAAATACCTGGGGGGCACCCCCATATCCTATGAGGAGTTATTGGACATCGGCCGCCTTGAGGGGCCGCTGAAGATACTGGGCGGCCCGGTCGCCCGATACGGCTACGGCATAGAGGGGGGCACGGTGGCGGCGCCGCCGGCTAGATTTAGGCGCTACTACGACATAGTGGCCACGGGCGACGTGGACCTAGCGGTCTACGAGGCGTTGAGGGAGGGGCCGGAAAGGGCCCAGCCCTCCGCTCTGCATAGGGGCTACGAGCTAGTGGACGAGTTCGCGGTCAGGGGGGCGTTCATAGTCCAGCAACACCCCAACTTCGGCGTAAACCTAATCGCGGAGATCGAGACCTACAAGAGTTGCCCCCGCTATATATCGGGCGGTTGTTCGTTCTGCACGACGGTGGGCTACGGCGCAGTGGTCTTCAGAAGCCCCGAGGGCGTCGTAAAGGAGGTGGAGGCATTGGCCTCAGCCGGCGTTGTCCACTTCCGCCTGGGAAGGCAGGCGGACTTCTACACGTATATGGCCGCGGACACGGGCCGCGAGGAGTTCCCGAGGCCGAACCCGGCGGCTATAGAGAGGCTCTTGAGAGGCGTGAGGGCCGCCGCGCCCGGCCTAGAGACGCTCCACATAGACAACGTGAACCCGGGCACGGTGGCTAGGTGGCCCAAGGAGTCGGCCGAGATAACCAAGCTGTTGATGGAGTACGGCACGCCAGGCAACGTGGCGGCCATGGGGGTAGAGACGGCGGATCCCCGAGTCGTGAAGCTGAACAACCTCAAGACGGGGCCCGAGGAGGCCCTCGAGGCCGTGAAGCTCATATCGTCTATAGGCTCCGTTAGGGGCCCCAACGGTATGCCGTGGATTCTCCCGGGCATAAACTTCGTCTTGGGCCTCCCCGGCGAAACCAAGGAGACCTACGAGCTCAACCGCCAATTCCTCCAGAGGATATTGGAGATGGGGCTCATGGTGAGGCGCGTGAATATTAGGCAGGTCCTGGTCTTCCCCGGCACAAGGCTGTGGCCCCTCGCCAGAAAAATAGAGGCTAGGGTCAAGGAGAGGAAGAGGCTCATTTGGGCCCTTAAGAGATGGATTAGGGAGGAGTTCGATAGGGAGATGGTGAGGAGGATAGCGCCTGCGGGGACGGTGCTCAGGGGGCTATACGCAGAGGCGCCGGCGCCCGGCGGAACTTACGCTAGGCAGGCCGGGTCCTACCCCCTCCTGGTCTATGTGCCCGAGGAGATCCCCTGGGGCAGGAGGATAGACGTGGTCGTGGCGGCGCACGGCTATAGAAGCGTGTTAGGCGTGGTCTACAGGCCGGGGAAAAGCGCCGAGGAGCTCGTTGCCGAGGTCAGAAAGAGGCTGGCCAAGAGGCGCTCTACTTCCCCCTACGCTTCCTCCCGCCGGCGGCCTTCTTAGGCTGGGCCCTCGCCGCCTCTTCGGCGGCCCTCCTCTGCTCCTCGACATAGCGCAGATACACGACGACGATGGTCGCCGCGGCATATACCGCGGCTACGAGCTCCGCCTCGTTGATAGACTGGCCGGCTATGGTGAAGGAGGGGGCCACGTATTGGCCCAGCGTCATATAGAGGAAGTAGACCGCTACTCCCAACGCGAAGCCCACGTAGGCGTAGTAATATAAGGCGGTTCGGTCTGCCACGTCTCAACTAAGGCCCATATATAAAATTAGCAGAAGCGCGGCGGAGTACAGCGCAGCTGCCGCCGCGAGCACCTTAAGGCCCCTCAACGCGTCGCCCGTCGTGGGGAGCTCGCCGGAGCCTATCGAGTAGCTTCCCGGCTTCTCGAGCCTCACGCCCAGCGAGTACGCCAAGGCCGAGATGGGCCACCTGGCGTTTATGCTCTCCATCTCGCCGGGCCTACGGGGCCTGGGCCTTATGCCGAGGGCGGCCGACGCGGCGTAGATGAACAAGGCGGCCAGCCTCGCCGGTATATAGTTTAGGGCCGTGTCCAAATAGGCGGCGGGCGCGCCCGACCTCCCCCACTCCTTAAACCCCATGAGCCCGTCTAGGGTGTTGACGGCGCGTTGTAGCCAGGCGCCTGGGAGGCCCAATACTGCGTACCAGAAGAGGGGGGAGATGAACGAGTCGGCGAGGGACTCAGCCGCCGTCTCTAAACAGGCCGATGCTATGTGGCCCGGCGACGCGTTGGATAAATCCCTCCTGACGAACTCTTGTACGACGGGCTTAGCCGGCCCCCTCCTAAAGGCCGAGCGGCAGGGGTATAGTATTTGCGACTCGGAGAAGGCGAGCTTCAGCAGATACGCCTCGGCCGCGGCCGCGATTATCCCGTGCCCTAGGGCGCGCTCGGCGTAGTACACAGCCAAGGCGGGCCCGGCCGCAAAGGCCAGCAACGCCGCGATGTTTCTGGCGAGGGAGCCCCTGCGCGCGATTTTAGCGGCCCCCCTATATATCAGCGCCACTGGGTGTATTTGGGGAGGCACTAGGCGGCTGACTAAGTGCCCCCGCCAGAGCCTAGGCACGTCGATGAGCTCCAGCAGTAGGGCTATTGCGAGGACGAGCGGCGACCCCATAGCATTCCGGCGGCCCTCCTCAAGGCCCTCCTGATGCGCCTCCTTGCCTCCGCGGTGCCGTAGAGGGCTATGGCGGCCCTCCTAATGCTCTTGTACTTGGCTACGGCCTCTAGGATGCGCCTCTCCTCCTCGCCCAGCTGTAGAGACCTAAGAGCCAGCCTCGCCAACGCCGCGGGCCTCATCCCGCCGTATCCGCCGCCCTCCGGCATGTCGACCCGCCTCACAGCCCCGAAGATTATCACGGTGACGTAGTCGTCGTCGGAGATGTAGGGGTAGTGCGCCTTCAAGGCCCTCTTCAGCTCCTCGACGCTGCTCCACCCGTCCAGCCTCGCCTCCTCCTCGCCCAGCTCCGAGAACCTCTCATGCCTCACCTCGACCACCTCCGCCACGGCCACTATCCTCCCCCCGCTGTGGATTATGGCTTCTCTGCCCGGCCTAAGGCGGCCTAGGCGTATGGTGGCCCTCTTCCTCCCGCTGAGGAGGTCGCCCAAGTAGCGCCGGGACAGCATCAAGTGCACGTGGAGAGGGGAGGAGGGGCGTTTATATAAGCCCTTCGCGTTACCCGCGTGGTCGTGGCCTTAATCACTGGGGCCTCCTCTGGGATAGGCAGAGAGTTGGCCAGAGAGCTCGCGACTAGGTCTTACGACTTAGTGCTAGTAGCCAGGAGGGGCGACGCGCTTAAGGCCCTCGCCGGGGATTTAGCCGGGAAATACGGCGTGAGGACTTGGCCCATCGAGCAAGACCTCTCCGAGCCGGGCGGCGCCGCGGCTCTGGCGGAGAAGGTTAGGGGGCTGGGGCTCGAGATCGGCGTATTGGTCAACAACGCGGGCGCCGGCATATACGGGCCCTTAAACGAGCTCGAGGACGGCGATATAGCTAGGATAATTACGCTGAACTACATAACGCCGATTCTGCTGACGAAGCGCCTCCTCCCCGACCTGATAAAGGCTAGGGGCTGCGTAGTGAACGTCGTTAGCCTCGCGGCGCATATCCCCATACCTTGGTTCGGGATATACACTTCGACGAAGGCCGCGCTGGCCAACTTCACAGACGCGCTGCGGATAGAGCTGAGGCCCCTCGGGGTTAGGGTCATCGGCGTATACCCCGGCTACGTGAGGACGAGCTTCCACGAAAACACCATAGCCTCGCCCACGGCCTCTAGGGCCAGGGGCTCGCCCAGCACGATGGTGTTGGACCCGGCCTTCGTGGCGAGGGCGATAGCTGAGAAGATAGCTGATCAGCGCTTCAACGGCGATATAACGCCCGGGCTGGCCTACTCCATAGCGGGCGCCCTGGCGAGGCCGCTCTATCCGCTCGTGAGGCGCTACTTAGACGGCTGGTTCAAGCGGACTAGAGGTAGTTTAATATCACGCCGATAGAGGCGAGGAGGCCTACCACTAAATTGGCGTTGAAGGCCCTAGGTATCGCCTCGTCCTTATACGCCGCTATGGCTGACCAAGCCTCTATAGCCGCCGCCGCTATGGTGGGCGCCAGCCCCAGCGGGCCCCCGCCGATGAGGGCGTAGTTCGCGAGGAAGAGGGCGGCCGAGGCCCACAACATGGCGGTCCAGGCGGCCTTCGCGGCCCCATCGCCGTAGCAGGCCGGTATAGAGCCCAGCCCCGTGGCCCTATCAAATTCTAGGTCCATCTTGCTGTAGAACGTGTCAAAGCCGGCGACCCAGAGGGCCAGCGCGAGGACCAAGAGCCACGGTGTGCGGGCCAGCGCTAGGGCTATGTCGTCGCTGTGCATGGCTATGGCGGCGCCGAGGGGGACTAGGGCGTAGACGGCGCCTAGGTGTAGGTGGGGGAGGCAGTGCCAGCGCTTGGCGTACGGATAGGCCACGGTCACGGCGAGGTAGGGGCCGGCGAGGTAGAGGGGCCAAGGGCCTAGGAGCGCGGCCGAGGCCGCGAAGAGCGCGGCGCCGATTGCGAAGACCGCGTAGGCGCCCCTAAGGCTCACCGCCCCTGTGACTAACATTCTGCCCTTTGTGCGCGGGTTCAGGGCGTCTATGTCCCTATCGGCTATGTTGTTCCAAGACATGCCAGCCACGCGCAAGCCCACGAGGGCCAGCGCGAGGAGGACGGCTTGCCTAGCCGTGATGTAGCCGCCCGACGCCTCGAGCGCCGCGGCGTAGACCGTGGGTAGCGTGAAGAGGGTGTGCTCTATTCTGACGAACTTGAGGTACCGCGAGACGGCGGCCCCCGCGGATTCGGGGTCCCACCTCACGACGGCCTCTGCTCAAGGATTAAATAGTTTTGAGGGGCCTAGGCCCGTGGCCTACAAGGATCTGCGGGAGTATCTACAAGCGCTTGAGGAGAGGGGGCTTTTGAAGAGGGTGGGCGAGGAGCTGTCGCCTGAGCTGGAGATACCTGAGGTCTTAAGGCAGGCGATGTACAGGAGAGGGCCCGCGCTCTTGTTCGAGAAGGTCAAGGGGCACCCCGGCTGGAGGGTCGTCGGCAATATCTTCGGCGATATGGACCGCATAAGGCTGGCCCTAGGCGCCGAGAGGCTTGAGGAGATCGGCGAAAGGCTCTTGAGGCCCCTCTCAGCCCCTCCCCCCGTAGGCCTCTTGGAGAAGGTAAAGGCGGCGGCCGAGGCCCTAGAGCTGGGCCGGTATATGCCTAGGTACGTCAGATCTGGGGATGTCAAAGAGGTAGTCGAGGAGCCCGACCTAACAGCTCTGCCCGCCTTTAAGTCTTGGCCTAAAGACGCAGGGCGCTACATCACATACGGCGTCTTGATCACGAAGAGGGGCGGCGTATACAACCTAGGCGTGTATAGAATACAGATATTGGGGAGGGGCGAGGCCATAGTCCACGCCCAAATACATAAGAGGGCCTCCGAGCTCTTCGCCGAGTCGGGCGGCTGCGTCGACGCGGCGATAGCCATAGGGGGAGACCCCGCGTTTCTGCTAAGCGCCATGATGCCCACCCCTTACCCCTTAGACGAATATCTATTCGCCGGCGTCTTGAGGGGCGAAGGCGTCGAGGTCACGATGGGGGAGGCCGTGGACCTCTACATACCGGCTCGCGCCGAGGCCGTGATAGAGGGCTGCATCGACGTTAAGGATTTGAGGAGGGAGGGCCCCTTCGGAGACCACTACGGCGTCTACGACGAGGGGGGCCTATACCCCGTCTTTAAGGCTAAGGCGTTGCTCAGGAGGCGCGATCCGATATACTACGGCACAGTGGTGGGGCCCCCGCCGCTTGAGGACGCGTGGATGGGGAAGGCGGTCGAGAGGATATTTCTGCCCATACTCCGCTTCCTACTGCCCGAGGTGGTCGACCTAGAGATGCCTCCCCACGGCCTTTACCAGGGGATCGCCGTGGTCTCGATAAGGAAGCGCTACCCAGGCCACGGGAAAAAGGCCATGATGGCCCTATGGGGGCTGGGCCACATGATGGCCCTAACCAAGATCCTAATAGTGGTGGACCACGACGTAGACGTGCACGACTGGAGCCAAGTCCTATACGCCGTAGCCCAACGCGTAGATCCCCAGAGAGACGTTGTCGTGGTGCCGGGGGCCCACGTGGACGTGTTAGACCCGGCCTCGCCGACGCCCGGCTACGGCTCTAAGCTGGGCATAGACGCCACTAGGAAACTGCCCGAGGAATACGGAGGGAGGAGGTGGCCTGAGGAGCCCCAGCCCGACCCGGCGGCCGCGGCCAAGGCCAAGGAGGTGCTGAGGGGCTTGGGCATAGCTTTATAACCGGGGTTAGGCCTACCCGTGGCGGTCGCCGCGGTGGCCTTCGCCTCGCCGATACACGGGGAATTCGTCGAGAAGAAGTTCAGGGAGGCCAAGGCCCTCTTGCCCGAGTTGTCGGGGCCTTACTCCTCCGCAGACGAGGCCCCCTCAGTAAGCGTAAAGGCGCTCCTAATAGTGAACCTCACGGGCGGGACGAGCGTAGCCGCCGTGGAGTACGCCAAGAGGGTCGGCGTCGATAAAGTAGTCGCCTTGGGCTTCCCGGAGCACAACTCCCTCGCATCTGCGTTGTCTACGAAGGCGGTCTTTGAGGCGGAGGGGGGAAGGGCGTGGGTATTTCAATGCCCGCCGGTCGAGGACTGCTCCTCCGCCGCCCAATCGGCATACGCGGTGGCCAAGGCCGCGGCCGCGCTCACTAGGCCTAGGGTATTGCTCATAGGGCCGCGGACTAAGCAGGCCGAGAGGTTCGAGGCGAAGTTCGGCGGGAGAGTAGAGAACATGTCGCTGGAGGACTTCATAAGGGTCGTCGAGGGATCCCCGCCGGACCCCAAGATAGCGGCCGCCTTCGGGGTCTCCGACGAGAGGATAGCCAAGATATACTCCGCGCTCGCGAGGGCCTCGCGGGGCTTCGACGGAGTTGCGATAAATTGTTTCCCCTTCATTATGAGGTACGGCGCCACGCCCTGCCTCCCCCTATCGTTGCTTAACGCCGAGAGCGGGCCGGCCGCGTGTGAGGGCGACTTGCAGGCGTTGGCCGCGATGATGATATCCAAGGCTTTGACGGGGAAGAGCGGTTGGATAAGCAACGTGGTCTACGCAAAGCCCGCCGAGGCCTACTTCGCCCACTGCACCGTGGCGTTAGATATGGCGAAGGGGCCCAAGCCCGTCCCCCACTTCGAGACCGGGAGGCCATATGGGCTGGCCGCCTCGTTGGCCGAGAGGGTCTACACAGCCATAAGCGTGGGCCCTGGCTTCGATAAGATGGCCGTGGGGCTCATGGAGGTGGAGGAGAGCGGCATGTTGGTGGAGTGGGCTTGCCGCACCCAAGCCCTCGTCAAGCCCGCCTTCGACGGGAGGCGCATATTAGAACTAGCGCCGGCAAACCATCACATCTTTATACCTGGAGATCTCCGGGAAGAGCTGAAGGCAGTCGCGCACCTATTAGGCATACAGTATATTGGGTATTAGCCATTAGACTAGTGACGTAAAACTCCATGGTTCTCTCAGCGATCTAGCCAACGACCTCAGCCCATAAGAATCCTAAATTTCTATTCTTGGCTAAGAGAACCCATAAATATACAATTATGATATGCTCTATGGAAAAATATCAATTGACATTAAATAATATATTGAAATATGTCAAAGAGGTTTTCTCCGACGTCGAGGTCGCACATCTGCCTCCTCACGGCAACAACATAAGGTCAACGTACGGTAAAGAGTACGAGCGAATTCTGAGGCTGGCGGACGGGCTGAGGCAGTTGGGCGTCGGGCCAGGCGATAGGGTGGCCACGCTAGACTGGAACACCATATGGCACTTCGAGCTCTACTGGGCCGCGCCGGGCATGGGCGCCGCGTTGCACCCGCTAAACGTTAGGCTTGCGCCGGACGATCTAGTGTACATCGTAAACCAAGCCGGGGACAAGGTCTTGATATACCACAGGGACTTCGCGCCGTTGGTCGAGAAGCTGAAGCCCCACCTAAAGCCAGTTAAGACGTATATCCAGATATCGGACGGCGCAGAGCCGGCGACAAGGGACCTAGAGATAGAAGACGTAATCAAGCAGGGGCAGGCGAAGCCGCTCCCAGAGCTCAGCGAAGACACTGTTGCGACCGTCGGATACACCAGCGGCACGACCGGGAGACCTAAAGGCGCTTACTTCACCCACAGAGCACTAGTACTACACACATTATCGAGCGCCGTGGCTTTCGCGGGCTATAGGGGCTTCGCCAAGCCCGAATGCGCCGTAGAGGCCTGCGCCTTCCTTCAACTAGTCCCCATGTTCCACGTACACGGCTGGGGGTCGCCGTGGTCCTTCGCGTTGTTGGGCTGGAAACAAGTCTACCAGGGAGGTTTGAGCCGGGCCACGTGTTGAAGCTAATAGCTGAGGAGGGCGTGAGGTCCATGGCGGGCGTCCCCACCATGTTGTATATGCTGATAACTAGCCCAGACCTGCCCAAATACCTAGATAAAATAAGGCAGTTAAGGCCCATATTCACCGTAGGCGGCGCCGCGTTGCCCAAGGAGTTGGCTAGGAAGGCGGCCGAGGCCGGCTTCGTCCCCAGAGTCGGCTACGGCCTCACCGAAACTGCGCCGATACTTACGCTCGGCTTCTTCCGGCCCACCGAGAGGGAGCCTCAAGACCCCGACGAGTATTACGACGTCTTGACGGCGACGGGCTTGCCCGTACCCCTAGTTGATTTAGTCGTTGCAGACGACAACCTAAACCCGGTGCCTAGGGACGGGAGGACTATGGGCGAAATACTAGTGAAGTCGCCTTGGGTGACGCCTGAGTATATAGGAGACCCCGAGAAGAGTAGAGAGGCGTGGAGGGGCGGCTGGTTCCACACAGGGGATATAGCCGTCTGGCGCCCGGACGGGAGAGTTAGGATAGTGGATAGGGCTAAGGACGTAATTAAGTCCGGCGGCGAGTGGATCTCCTCGCTACAGCTCGAGGACCTAATAGCGTCTCATCCGGCCGTCGGCCAGGTAGCCGTGATCGGCGTGCCGCACGAGAAGTGGGGCGAGAGGCCCGTCGCCGTAGTGGTGTTGAAGCCGGGCGCGTCGGCCACAGAGGCCGACATAATAAGGCACTTGGAGAAGTTCGTGGAGGCCGGCAAAATACCTAAGTGGTGGCTCCCCGACAAGGTCGTCTTCGTAGACCAGCTCCCG
>JZWT01000040.1 GCA_000960885.1 Thermoproteus sp. AZ2
CCTCGGCGAGGTCGGGGGCGGCAAAACTTAAATAGAAGTGTGTTCATGCCTTCATGGCAACCGAACAATCTCCGACTCAAAACCCCCAAGAAAAAATGGTGATCTATGAGTATACGCATTGGCACTCGACGGCCGCCTATGCGAAAAAGCATTTGGAGGTGTATGCCATATTGAAGCACGGGCCGGTACCCCTGGGGCCGGCCCTTGAAGGCGTCCCAATCCTGGAGCAAAGGGAGGACAACAATTTCGGACACACCGAAAGACAATTGGTCGACATAGAGGCCTTAAGGAAGTTTAAGGGCCCGCTAATAGAAGTAGTGACAGGGACAGACTGCAAAGAACGTTGCGCATCACTAGACGAGGTAAAAATGATAAAGATTAGCGACAAAGGACCGGTCGCAATACCGTGCGAGGGGCCCTATAAAGTACGCCTGGGCCCCTCCAGACAACCCGATCCGCTCAATCCCAACAACGAGACCCTGCGCTTCTTCGCCTGTAGGGACGGCACCAACGTGTATAAAATCACCGTGAGCCACCCGCCGGAGCTCCTGCCATTTTAGCCTTTTTCCTCCCCCTCTCCCTTTTTTCTCCCCTTTTCCCCTTTCTTTTTCCCCTTTCCTTATTCCGGCGCCCGGCCGGCGAAGCGCCTATTTTGAGCCCTGTTATAATGGGCCGCATGCATGGGCCACCCTCGAAGCACTGCGACTCGAAACACCCCGGCCCCCTCGTCGAGGGGGTAAGGGGCGCAAAACTTAAAAGGACATGCAATCCACAATACCATGACCCCTCTATTACCGCCATATATGCTTATATTATAGCCTATCAGCTCTTATATAGCCCTCCTACCTAATTATCTTTCTACTACCTATATTATGTATTTCAATTACCACCTATATTATACATGCGCACGCCGCCATTACCTTCAATATTATTGGCGCCTCTCAACTCATAATTACAACTTTCTACCATATTATAGCCTATATTATACATGCCGCCATTCAACTCCCTATATTAGTGGCGCCTTTCAACTACCACCAATGGGCCCCCGGCCGCGCGCACCACATAACTCCGTACAACACGGCGCCTGTGGCCACTTCGTATATCGCGGCGCCTGTAAACACTCCGTATAGCATGGCGTGCGTACGCGCACAGCGCGGCGCCCGTAATAACTAGCGCGTAGCGCTTGTACAAGGCGGCGCCCGGCCGGCCAGGCAAGTACGCATAATACGGCACACGGCCTGGGGGCACACCAAAGCAGCGCACAAAGCGGCGCCACATATAGCGCACAAAATCACAAATGCCGTAGTACAATATGGCGCCTCATATAGCGCACAAAAGGGCGCGTCAAGTAGCGGCTCGCGGCGTACAAAACGGCGCCAGTAATGGCACACGTCTTCCTCCCACCAGCACCACCATATATCTCCTACCGCCGTCCCACTCCTACTACCACTACCGCCTATTCCTCCTCCCTCTTTCCCACCACCCGCCTCTACTCCCCTCCTCTATCTTTCTCCTTACTCACCAGGCGGGGCCCTCTGTACAGCGCGCACAAAACCACTACGTACAATACGGCGCACGGCGTATAACACACCCCACCTGTTTTTCGGCCCATCTCCGCCAGTTAGCCTCCATACCCCACACCGCCCTCCTACACCACCCGCTACTCCATACGCTCTATTCCACGCCACCTATCCTCAATAACCGCTCTCCTCTTTGGGCAGGGTGGGGCCCCCCAGGCACCAGGCGTCAAAAATACCCCCACCTGCCCCGCCAAGCCAGCTCACACCACTCCTCTACCTCCCTCTTTATCCCCTCTATCCACCTCCTCTATTGCACTCCACAGCCCTCTACCTTATTCCGCAACCGCCTTTACACCACTCCTTTCCTTTACGGCCACTTACGCCTACACTGCCTACCTACACCGCTTACGCCTACCTACGTCCATTTACGCCCACCTACTTACTACGTCTATGTCCACTTTCTTTTTGCGTAAGATGGGGACCCCTGGGCTAATGGGCGGGCACAAAATATCCCCATCTTACGCTACACAGGTATTCGAGCAATTCCGGAATGGTGCCTGTACATGCATTTCTCAGCGAGGGAGTGCGCCGAAACACGCCGAATAAAGCGCACAGCGAGAGGTCGGCGGAGCCTAACAACTCTAGATATAATGAATGAGATAGGGCCATGGGACTCAGCGGGCAATTGAATGGGGGCGTGCGCCCTCGGCGTTAAAGCGTAGATAATATTTCGCGGGCTTTCCCCACAACGTCGGGGGAGGAGGGGGCGAGGCGTAGCGCCTGCGCTATGTCTTTGACCCGGGCCTCGCGCAAGGCCTTGACCGGTACGCGCCTGTCGGTTGGGTCGGCCCTCGCTATGAGGGCATCCGCCTCCTCGGGCTCCATGCGGTAGAACACCTCGCGCAGGCTGTGGCCGTCGACAACGGCTTTGTCTAGGCCGTAGAATATCCTCTTTCCCGCTAACTCTTCGGCCGCCTGTATGGCCTTGAACACTATTGCGCGGCCCGCCGCGTTCAGCGGCCCCAGCCTGCTGTATCCCCCGGCCTTCTTCTCCCTAAGCTCGGGCGTGTCCGAGGCGGCCCTATATATCAGCCGGACGGCCTCGGCGTATAGGTATTCCTCGCGTAGCCAATTCGCCGCTTGGCGCTTCACCAAGGTGCAGTGCCAGCATCCATACCGCCCGCCCAATATGCCCGCCGCCGCCAGACCCCTATAGAGCTCGAACAGCTTGGAGACGTCGAAGTCCTTCTGCGCCCTTAAGAACGCCCACACCTCCTCGTAGCTCCAGAACCTAATGGGGGCTATTTTCGGTATGTCGTTGTTCGCCGCGAAATATGCGCCGAGGCAGGAGCCGCCGCCTGTACAGGCTCCGAAGCGCTTGGCCATAGACCCCGCCCTCGCGGCGCTCTCCTCATCCCTGGAGCCCACCACTAGGACGTAGTCGCGGATGCCGCCGAGCGCCCTCAGCGTGGGCGCTATCTTTAGGAGCTCGACGCACCATCTGAAGTTGAACGTTGGGGCCGGATAGCCCCGCACGAACACGCGCCAATACCAGGTATTCACGGCGGGGGGCGCCACGACCATCGCCTTGAAGGGGACGCCGAGTTGCTCCATCCTCTCGCCGTATTGCCGGATGAAGTCGGCGACCCATTCCTCCAAATCCGGTATCTCGCTGAACGTGTCGTTGTGTAGCAGAACCACCTCGCGGTTGAGGCCGCCCCTCCTCTTAACCCATTTGTAGAAGAGTATGGCGGCCGTTGTCGAGTCCTTGCCTCCGGAGAACGCCAGGACGAATGTGCGATACCTGGCGGCGGCCTCCTCAAAGGCCTTGATCGGCAGATACGCCTCCATGTGGCCCGCCTCGCGTTGCCTTAAATGCAACGCGTTTAACGCCTTCCGTAGCCACTGCCCTATGGGCTCGGCCACCTCCTTAAACCGCGCGAGGGCCTCTAGGGCGCGCCGCGCGAAGTAGATCTGCTTCTTTCCAATATGCGTTGGCTTTATGCCCACGGCCTTGCAATAGGCTAAGAGCCGCCTCAGATCGGCCTCGCGCCCTCCCTCTACGCGGTTTTGCGCGGTCATATATCCCCATACGGCGCCGCGGTAGCGGCGGAATATGGCCTTTCGCTCCACCTCTACGCCGTCCACCCTAAACCTCTGTAGGACGCGTAGCCTGTCCCCATCTATGTGGGCCTCGATGCGCTCCAACTCGACTATCGCCGTGGTGCCGTCGAGCGCGACTTGCCTTATGCCTTTGAACTCCTCTGCGCCCACGGAGAGGGCCCTCTTAACCACCCCCTCAAAGCTGGGCTCGGCGCCCATCGCCACAGCTTGTTCCCACAGCTCGTTGAGTAGCTGAATAGCCACGGAGTTCCCGTAGACCAAGGCGTTTTGGGCGAGGCGAGCTAGGTCGTCCTTGGCCAGCCTCGTGCCCGTCGCGCCGGCCGCTCGGAGGAGCGGCAAAGCGCTTTTACGCGCCGTGATCTCAAACGCGCCATTATGGCGGCGCACGGCGACGCGCGAGGCCTTGAGCTTCTTCTTGAGCTCCTCTATGCCCATAGCTTCGGCGAATTCCAGGAGGTGCCTCCTAAGCTCGCTCGATGCCAGGGAGCCTGTCGTAGCGGCCAGACCCCACGGCGTCCGCCTAGCTATGACGCCGAAGAGCGCGAGGGCGGCCGCGGCGCCCTCTACATCGGAGCCCGCGTAGCGTAGCCTCAGCCTGCCTCTGTAGTACAGCCTGTATTTGTATGTCTTGCCCATCGCGTATATCCTCAGCGAGGCCTTCGCAGGCCCGACCACCGCGAGCCTCGCCCGGGCCTCTAGAGCGCTCCGTAGCGCCTCATATTTCTTATAGAGCCTACCTGGAAGCCTCGAAAGAAGCGCCGAGAACAGCGCTATGCGATCCCAGGCGAGGCGCACGAGCGCGTCGGCTGGGAACTCGATTAAGAGTGCCCCGCTCCCATCCCGGCCGCCCGTTATCTTCGCCGCGTAGCTGTGCCTCCGCAGGAGGTCAAGCCACAGCGAGGCCTTCTCCTTTGCCGTGAGCCTGGCGCCGTTGCCGACGGCGAGGGCCAACCTGCGGCCGCGCACCGAGCCGTCGCCCATCACGGCTTGCAATAGAAACCGCGCGAACTCCTTTGGGCTCCTCTGCCCCTCGTATACGTACGCGGCGATGAGGGCCATGTCTTTGTCGACCGCTAGGGCGTTGCAGTCGCATGCCCCATCCCTCACCGCAGGCGCGCTCCGCCACGTTGCTTGATATTCGGCGCTGGCCGTCCTGCCCACTAGAAGCCTAATGCTCATGCGGTCGGGGGGCCCGCCGAGGATTGCCGAGACCGCTAAGAGCTGGTCAAAAGAGGTCGTGGAAATGGTGCGAGCGCTACAGACCAGGTCGGTGGCGCACCAGCCCAGGTACTCGTTCGGGTCGCGCGCCGCGAATTCGAATCCCCTGAGGGCATAGCCTATGAGCTCGGACGCGGCGCCCCGCAGAGCCTCGGCCAATGCGCCACTGACAACGGCAGTGCCACGCCCCGCGTTATATTTGACCCGCAGTTCAGCGGAGCCGCCACGCCAACTCACCACAACCCTATTGCCCTCGGCGTGTGCGGACGCGCGGCCTAGCGCATATGCCCAGAGGGGCTCGGCCCTGGTTAGCCACTCGATGTATTTCGCCAGGCGATGCGCCGCGTCCTCGGCGCTAGAGGGCCTATCGGGCTTAGCCTTTGGCAGAAGCGCGAGGCCTTTCCTGTGCGCGAGCGCTAGCGCCAAATAGCGCGCCAGCTCGCCCTCACGGGCGCTCAAAAGGGCATAGGCTATGGGCGAGAGCGGGGCGTAGGCGTAGTGCCTGGCCGCCTCAGCGGCGAGGACTAGGGCGTGGGCCTTGGCGAGGGGGCCGCCTCTCTCCACGTCAAACGGCCGCACCGGCAACAAGCCCCCGCCCGCCTCTAAAATCGCCGATATTGCCCCCTCGGCGCTCAATTCGCCCTTGAAGTATTGGAGCAGGACGCGGTGAATTGGGGCGAGCCTCCGGTCCTCGGAGGCCTTTGAGAGGGCCGCCTCGGCAATAGGCTTGTCCAGCACGGGAAAAAGGCCTTGTTGATTATTGATTTTCTCTGGCCGCCGCGGCTAAGGCCATTAGGTCTATCCAGGCGTACAGCTCCTCGGCCTGTACGGGTATGCCGGCCTTCAAGGCCTCGTCCACGAGCGCGCGTGCGACGTGCGGCTCGCGCCCGGCGGTGATCCGGATTAAAGCCTCGGCGAATTTGGCGGCCAGCTCTTGTTGCGTAATCCCGGCGTTTGCGTATATGCCCCTGGCCACTTTGTACGCGCCTTCCGCCGCCCTCTTTACGGCGTTGAGGGCCTCGGCGGCCTTCTCGGCCTCCGCGAAGACGTATGCGCTGGTGAACGAGGGCAGGGCCGCCTCGAGGCTACGGTATAGGTGCCTCCGGCCGACCGCCGCCGGCATCTCGACCGCGTAGAGCGCCTGCATCGCGGCCCTGTAGTGCACCCTCGCGTAGTGCGTGAGCGCGCTAAATAGGGCGTCCAGCTTGTTCCAGACGGAGTGCTTCGCCTCCATCTCGCCGTACATGCCCTTAAGCGCGTCCACGGCCCTCTCGAAGTCGTCCCTTATGAGCGAGTATATGGCCTCGCCGTCTCTATTCTTGCGCTCAAGGATTACGTACTCCCACAAGGCCATCTTCGCGTGGTCGATCGCGCTCAGAGAGGCGACCAGCCCGATCAGCTTCGGCAACACGGCGTTGTACAGCCCCTCAACGACCGCCGCCTCCTTGCTACTTAGGCCGCTTAGGTTCTTCTTGACGGACTCCTCTATGCTCGCCATGGCCATTTGGGCCGCGTCGTCGTCCATGACCCTATCATAGCGCTCGACCAGGTACGCGATGGGGTTGGGCGTGCCTGGCGGCACCACGCTTTGGAGCCCCGCCTTCCGCTCGGCCGGCTTCTCCTCAGCTTTGGCCGGCTTCTCCTCGGCCTTCCGCTCGGAGGGTTTCTCGGCCTCGGCCGGCTTCTCCTCGGAGGGCCTCTCCGCCTTGGGCCTCTCGGCCTTCCGCTTGACGGCCCCTTCCGCGCGCATCTCCATGAACGCCTCCTTGAGCTCGCGCGGCAGGGACAAGACGTCGCTCCAGCCGGCCTTGGCCAGCCTATACGCCAGCCAGTACACCACGGCCTCCTCGCCCTCCTTGCCCCTCAACGCGGCCGCGGCCTCGGGGTCGTTCATCACGGCCTCTTGCACGGCCTTGAACTGCCTCAGCTCGTATAGCGCGTATACAATGGGCCGGCCGCCCCCCTCCATTTGGCTTTCCTTCTCCACGGCGCGCTCCACCGACCTCTTCAAGTCCTCGACGCTGAAGCCTTGTTTGAAGGCCGCGTATACGGTGATCCACTGGGTCATCGCCTCGCTCCTCTTATACGCCCTGGCGCCCTCCTCCACGGCGTAGCCCAAGGCTTGCAGATACTTGACGGGCACAGGCCACTCGTATGGGTTGAGGACGTATGCGCCGAGCCCCTCCACGTAGCCCCTAATCTTGGACTCTATCGCGTCTAGGTTGAGCCCTTGCGGGGCGATGAAGTACATTTCGCCCACGCGCCTCACCTGCCACCCCTCGGCCTCAGCCCTCCTCGCCTCGGCCTCGGAGGCCGCGTATACTATGTACGGCGGGAAGCGCGCCCTCCACCCAGCCCTCTCGTACTCCTCGGCGATGTCCTCAGGCGCCCTGGCGAAGGCCTTATAGAAGAGCGCCTCGGCGTTTACGCGCAAGCCCTCGGCCACAGGCGGGCGCCAGCCCTCCACGTGCATGGCTGTGGGGCCTTGCTTGTATACGCCGCCCTCGCCCGGCTCGGTCAACCCCTTGGCCGAGCGCTCCATCACAAGTATCGCGTCCATGGGCTCGGCGTATAGGAAGCCCAGTTCGGGCCGCATGAGGCGCTCGCCGATGCGCCGCAACGTGAGCCTCACGGCCTCCTCCTCGTTGCCCTTTGCCACAAGGTCGGCCAACCCGCGCAACTCGCCCGGGAGTAGCCGGCGTAGGCCGTCCTCGTCCGCGTCGACGATGCCCTTGAGCCTCTCGCCCAGCCTCCTCAACGCCTGCGTAACGGCCGCGTCCTCGCCGAACACCTCCTTGTACTTTATATTGGCATGGACGTACGCGTTGAACAGGTCGAGCGCCTTCAGCGCCGTGGCCTCATCCTTCGGCGTATATGCGCCCACGCCTGTGAAGTAGTATGCCGTCAGCGCCTTCCAGGCGTTTTGGAACTCTTGCACGTCGCCGAATCTGCGCTCGAACGCCTCTAAGGCGCCCTTGTCCGAGGACAACGCGCTTAGGAACTCCATTTTGCCTATCCTCTCGGCCTCCTCCCGCGTCGGCTTCCCGGCGGCCCCTGCCTTGAGGAACTCCGCGAACCCGTCGGCCAGCTTAAAGATGGCGTACACGCGTATCACCTCGCCCGGGTACGTGCCTATGGCCTCCTCCTTGGAGACCTGTAGCTTCTGGGCCGCGTACTCAAGCGCCGCGGGCTCCGCCTTGGCCAAGGCCTCGGCTAAGGCATATGCGCGCCTCAGCCTCCTGGCCCTCTCCATGAGCTCCCTAGCGGCCGCCGCGGCCTTGCTGGGGTCGGGCAATGCCTTCTTGAACTCGGCGATGGGCTCCTCAATCAGCGAGGTGTCGGCGACGGAGGCGATTATCTGCCCGCCCTCCTCGTAGGGCGAATTGGCCCTCAGGACGTGCCAAATGAACTCCTTGGGCACAGGCCACTCCGACGGGTCGATCGCGGCCATGCCCCCCTCGGCCTCGTTGACCTCCCTAAGTATGGCATGCGCCACCGCGTCCAAGTCTATGCCTGGGGGCGCCGCGATGTAGGCGTGCTTCCAAGACTTAGGCACGCCGTCCTCGAGCTCAGGCACCTCCACCTCCCTAACGGACCAGCCCGCGGCGATGGCCTCCTCGGCGTGCTTCGAGCCTATTAGGTACGCGGTCCAGGGCGGGTCGACGTAGCGCCACCCGCGGCGCCTGTACTCCTCGACGGCCTCCTCCGGCACACTTGACAGGGCCTTGAACGCCAGCCTGGCGAGGTCCGCGCCCTTGCCGGCCCTAACGCCCATGCGCCTCAGCTCGCGCCTCACGATGTCGGCAAGGTGCCATACGTCGGGGCGCCACTCTATTAAGTGCGCCTCGATGGCTTGCCTGACCTCGCCCAGCAGGGCCTCCTCCACGGCCGCCTCGACGGCGCCGAGGTCGCCCCTAACGAGCGCGTCCTCGACGGCCTTGGCCACGCCCGCGCCCAGCTTCTTCGCGTCCTCCAGCCTCATGCCGTATTTCTCCAGGACGCGTTCCGCCGCCCAACGTTTCGCCTCCTCGGCCACCAGCTCCTTGACCTCCTTCGGTAGGGCATCCCAGCGGTCCCTCCAATGGCCTTTGAGGGGCGCGGCCGTCTTCACGGCCTCCATAGCCGCGGCGTAGATGAAGCGCTCCGCGTGGTCCGTGCGGCTCAGCCTATCCGCCGCCTCCTTCAGCGCGAGCATGGCCGGCTGTGAGAACTCGGCGAATTTCTTGAGCACCTCGCGGGCCTCGGCCTTTACATCGCGTAGCTTTATTTCATAGATCTCCTTCAGCCTCTTGAGGGCCTCTTGCTCAGCCAACTCGCCCCTGTTCACCCTCTCGGCGAGCTCCCTGGCCTCCGGCGCCGTTATGACGGGCCAAACCGCCTTGCCCTTCAAGGCCTGCACCGCGGCCTTCAACTGCCTTGTGGCCTCTTCCTCCTCCCTTACGACGGCCCTAATCTTTACGGCCACGGCCGCCAGCAAGGCCCTAGCGGCCATCGGGACGGCCTCCTCCACTGCGTTTCGGGCAGGCGCGCGTGCAAGCGGAGCGGCGTCTGGGTTCACCAGCGGGAGCGCGTACGCGGGTTGCGGCGGGGCCGGCTTGGAGAGCAATTTCGCGAACCGCTCGTGCAACCTCCTGGCCGCGGCTATGCGTATCATGTCCTCGGTCAAGGGCAGATATCCGCGCTCGGCCAGCGTCAGCAGGAGCCTGTCGGCGTTTCTGACGGCCCAATCGAGGTTGCGTATGCCGTATTTATTCGCCAGCTCCTCGGCGAGGCTCGGGCCGTTAGGCGGCTTATACTCAAGCTCCTTGACGAGCCTGCGGTACTCCTTCCTCGCCTCCTCCAGCCTCTCCTCGGCGAATTTCTTGGCCCTCCCCTCCCTCACGTAGAAGCTGAACGCCTCTATTTCGCGCCTGCGGGCCGCGGCCTCCAATAGCTTGGCCAACGCCGGATCCTCCGCGGCCTTAGCCATCTTCCACAACGCGGCCGCTGTGCCCAGCTCCACGTGTAGCACGTCCAAGACCCTATAGGCCTTGCCCTCGCCCCCGTAGAAGTGGACCAGGGTCGCGTGCACCCCCTCGTCCGAGTAGTCCTTGAACTTTAGGCGGGTCGCATAGCCTTTGCCGAAGCCCAGCGGCGCCATGGCCTTGACCGGGTTGACGCCCGCATGCGCATAGGCGTCCTCCAGCTCCCCGCCATATGGGACGAACAGAGGCCTATAGCGCTGGTACACCTCGCTCAACAGGCCCGGCCCCAGCGCGTCGACGATGTGCGTGGTGGTGGGGCCCTCTACCAACATGCGCTGTAGGTCGCGCCAGACCATCCGCCCAAGCTCCTTATGCACGTCCTCGCCCAGCCTAACCCTGGCCTCCTCCCTCACGGCGTACGCCTCGGCCAACGAGAGCGCGGCCCTCTTAAGCTCAGGCGAGTCGATGGCCTCCGCGACCTTCGCCAAATACGCCGCGGTGGCAGGCAACTCGCCTTTGGCCAAGTTCTCAAGCGCAGAGGCCGCGCGGGCCAACGCGCGGAGCTCCTCCGCCTTGCCGACCTCGAGCTCCGAGCCGTACCTCTTAGCCGCCTCCATCATCGCCTGTATCCGCACGGCCTCCTCGGCCGCCGCGTCGTAGTTGCCTTGGGCCAGGTATGCGATCAAGGCCACGCGGCTCTTCGCGCCCTTGAAGAGCGCGATGGTCATGGCGACGTTCTCCACCTCCCTCTTTAGGGACTCGGAGAATTTGGACACGTATTCGCCCAACCGCTTTACCTCCTCCGCGGCGCCCAGCCCCCTGGCGTATTTCTCGGCCTCGGCCCGCGGCACGCCGGCCTCTTTAGCGAAGGCCGCTATGAAGGCCTCGCGGCGCTTTCCGGGCTCAGCCTTAAGGGCCTCCTTGACCGCTTTCGCGAAAGCCGCCCCGCGCCCCTCGTCGTGCGCCTTGCGCGCGGCCTCCACCAGCTCGGCCGTTTCGGCCATGCCCAATAGCCTAGCCAACGCCGCGTCCTTGGGGTCGGCGAATCTGGCGAGGGCCTCTACGTCTTTCAGAGCCTTTGCCCTGGCCTTGAGCCTCTGCACGGCCTCGTCCACGGCCCTCTTGAACTCACCGGCGCTGATCAAATCGGCGGAGGCGGTGGCCAGGATCTTGTCCAGCTCCTTCAGCTTCTCCTTGGCCTTGGCGTACGCAGTCGCGGCGTATAGGGCTAGGTCTAGCTTAAACGCGATGAACGGATTCCTCGGCCTCTCGTCAAACGCGCCCAACAGCCCGGCCAGCTCGCCGGCCAGCCTCTCGGCCCTCTCCTTAGAGACGCCGCGCTTCGCGGCCTCGGCCACGAAGACGCGCTTGAACGCCTCCTCCCGCTCCTGGGGCGGGGCCTTCGCGGCCGCGTTGACGGCCTCGGCGAATGGCTCGTGGAGGGAGCTCCCCTTCAACTCCGCGGCCTTCCTAATGAGCTCGGCCGTCCCGTGCATCCCGAGGAATTCGGCGGCTTTGGCCAGGCGCTCGTCCCCGCTTAAGAGCGATGCTGGGTCTTTGAGCTTCACCTGCGCTACGCGCTCCACCTCGTGGTACAGCTTATCGGGGTCGGCGCCGGGCTTGGCCTTAATGCCCAGCGCCTTGAGGGCCTCCGCCGCATCCCTCATATCTCCCTCCATCGACGCCACGGTCCTGGCCGCCTGGCGGAGCAACGCGAGGTCCGCCCTCAGCTTCTCTATCTGCTCGTTGCTCAACGGCTTGAGCTCCTTCACGACCTCCTCCAGCTTCTCGGCCATCTTCCTCACGCGCTCGGCCTGCTTATACCCCCCGGCCCTCTCCAGCTCCTTGGCTATGGACTCGGCCTCCGCCTTGAACCGGGTCAAGGCCTCGCCCTTCTTCCCCTGCGCCGCAAGGCCCAACGACTCGCCGAGCGCGTTGAACAACTTCTTCACCTCGGGCGGCTCGTAGTAGCGCGGTATCTTGACCTCGCCCTTGCTCCTCTCCAACGCCTCCTCTATCGGCTTCCAGCGGGCCTCCACCGCGCGCTCGACGTCGAAGGCCAACTGCATGGCCTTACGCTTGAGCTCCTCGGCCCTCTTTATGTTGCCCTTCTTGAGCTCCTCCCTATATCCCAGCGCCGCCTCTAAGGCCTCCGCCGCGAGCCCCCTCTCAGGGGTTATGTATTCGCCCGTGAGCCACGTGCGCAGTTCAAGGCCCAAGCCCCTCGGCCCGACCGTGCGCCTCAGCTCCTGCAATGCCCTCTTGGCCTCGTCCTCAGGCGCGTTGGGGTCGTTCACTAGCCTCTTGGCGAGCTCCGCGGGCTTTAGGGCCAAGGCCTCGTCGACCTCCTTGAACCTCTCGACCGCTTGCCTCACGGCCTCCTTGTGGATGTAGCGGACGCTGAGGCGCTTGTCCAAGGCCTTGGACGCCTCCTCTATCAGCGTGCGGACGGACTCCCTGAAGCGGTCGGCCTCAGAGGAGGAGGCTATGAGCGCCAGGAGCTTGGGGCTCGTGGCCAACGCCAGCAGGGCCGCCTCGTCGCCCTTCGCCTTCGGCACGCCCGCGGCCGCGGCCAAGGCCTCGTACAGCCTAACGCGTGCGCTGGAGGGCAGGAGCTCCCTCGCCTCCTTTATCAGCCTCACAGCCTCGCGGAAGTGCGGGTTAGTCCTCAGCGCGTCCCTATCTATGGCCGCAGGCACGGCCGCCTTCAGCGCCGACTCCTCCACCGCCTTCCCCAGCGCCTCCGCCGCCTGCCTCAGCTTCTCTTGTACCTGCTCCTTCACCTGGCGATACCTCTCGACCGTCAACGTCAGAAACTCCTCGTAGTTTTGGCCTCCCTAAAGATGGACTTGACGATATACTCGTCGTGGTAGCCCCGCATATGGGCCGTGATGTTGAGCATCTCCTCGAGCACCCCCCTCTCCATCCTCCCCTCGGACACAGCCCTAAACGCACGGGATAGGGCGAAGCGCGTGAGCGGCATCCTCTCCCTCTCCAGCCTCCAACCGCCCAAGAAGTAGAGGATTTGCCAGTGCGGCTCCCCAGTCCTCATCCTCTCCAAGAGGCCCTCTACGTGGCTGTCAAATCTGTGCGAGACCATGCGCAGGAAGCTGATGGGGTCTTGGGCCTTGACCATAGCCTTGCCGACCTCGCCCAGCTTCTCCAAGACGTGCCCCGCCGTGACGCCCCTGCTCCTAACCCTTTCGACGGCCTCCTTAATCGCCTCGTGCGTCTGCCTGCCCGCGAGGCTAGCCCTACGCCTAATCTCCTCCCTCGGGTCCTCCGGCCTCTCCACCGCTATTATCGCGAAGAGCCGGCCGATGACGGGCGCGTTCCTGGCCTTGTAGTGTATCTCGGCCGCGGCTCTGCGCGTGGCCTTCACGACGCGGCTCCTAATCGCGTTGTAGACCCTCCTCAAAACCCGGCCGCGCGTGAACAATCTGAAGGGTAGCCAATACATGAACTCCGAGACCACCTCGTTCGTAAACGTGGCCACGGCGTATATGGGCGAGGGGAAGTCGAAGAACGTGCCGATGGCCTCGAACAAAGCCCAGACGGACAGCGTCGAGACGAATAGCATCGTGAACATCCGCTCAAGCGCCGCTATGGCGAATTGGCCCAGCGCCACGAGGGCCGCAGGCCCCGCCTTGGCTTGCGGAAAGGCCAATTGTACGAGCGAGGCGCCCGGGAACGCGCTCGCTATCGTGCCCACGTATGCGCCCAGGAATTGCGTGAGCACCGGCGGAGGAGGCGGCGGCGTGTCGTTCGTCAGCATTTTCTCATACATGTAGTAGAACGGCGTAATG
>JZWT01000041.1 GCA_000960885.1 Thermoproteus sp. AZ2
CGCTCGGTCGTAGAGAGGGCCTGCCCCGAGTGTAAGGACTACCCCCGCTACATACTCTTGGCCAGGCTCGGCGAGCCGAAGATACACTTCAACGGCCACTACGACGTAGTGCCGCCGGGCCCCCTCAACGCGTGGACCGTCACGCGCCCCTTCGAGCCCCGCCATATAAACGGGCGCGTATACGGCAGAGGCGCCGTGGATATGAAGGGCGGCCTCACGTCGATTTTGCTCGCCGCCGAGATGGCGGTCAAGGAGGGCTTAAAGAACTTCGAGATATCCTTTGTCCCAGATGAGGAGATAGGCGGCGAGTCGGGCGCCGGCTATTTAGCCGCCAGCGGGAAGATAAAGGCTCCTTGGGCTATTATAGCCGAGGGATCCGGCGTAGACAACATATGGATCGGCCACCGCGGCCTTGTGTGGTTCCTAGTGGAGGTCTATGGGAAGCAAGCGCACGGCTCAACGCCTTGGCTCGGCCTAAACGCCTTTGAGGGAGCCGCTAAGCTCGCCAATAAAATAATTGACGAATACATACCGAGGTT
This sequence comes from Thermoproteus sp. AZ2, assembly GCA_000960885.1. GTDB lineage: Archaea > Thermoproteota > Thermoprotei > Thermoproteales > Thermoproteaceae > Thermoproteus. The sequence goes on from JZWT01000041.1 coordinate 540, forward strand.
GTCCGCTAAAAAGAGCAAGTACTCATTTGAGGACCCGCGCGGCGCATCGCCCACGGTCACAATAGGCGGCGAGGTTAGGGGCTCCGTCAAGGCCAACGTAGTGCCTGGATACTTCGCGTTCACGGTCGACAGGCGCCTCATACCGGAGGAGGACGTCGAGGGCGTCAAGAACGAGTTCTTCGAATTTATAAAGAGCGCGTCTAAGGGCCTCGAGCACAGAGTAGAGGTCAGAGTAATTAACGAGTCCGAGCCTGCCGTAGTCCCGCCGGACCACCCGCTCGTCAAGTTGCTGGAGGCCGCTGTGGCCAAGGTCAGGGGCTCTGAGCCTAAGAAGACCATATGTATAGGCGGGCTCGACGCCCGCCTCTTCATTAGACACGGCGTTCAGACCATAACATATGGGCCCGGCCCCGAATCCACGGCGCATGCGCCCGACGAATATGTGGAGATATCCCAAGTAGTCGACGTGGCCCGGGCCTATATAGAGCTCTTGAGAACGCTTAAATGAGGCTGGTGCTCGCCATAGGGGGAGGGGGCGATGTGGTTAGCGCGGCCGTCTTAGCCCGCAAGCTAGGGGCTGAGGTGGGCCTTCTCCCGTGGGAGCGATATGTGGTAGACCCCGTCCCCGGGCCCTTAACCTTTAAGGACTTTAAGGGCGTTAAGGGCGCCGAGCCCCTCTTCCTCATCGAGGGATCCTCGCTAGCGATAAGAGGAGGCAAGGCCATAAAGCCGCAGGGGGCCTGCGTCGCCGAGGCGTTGGGGCGGCCTGTCTACGCGATTTCGCCGGACGCACCCCCCAGCGAGGTGGGGAGGGCCTTGGCGGCCGAATTCGACGAGATAATAGGCATAGATGTGGGCGGCGACGTGTTGGCCTGCGGCTGTGAGCCCGAGCTGCACTCGCCGCTCGCAGACTCCTACTCGCTCGCCGCCTTGAAGAGGGCCGAGGAAGAGGGCGCCTCCGTCGAAATAGCGGTGGCCGCGTTAGGCGCCGACGGGGAGCTGCCTAGGGAATACCTCTTGAGGAGAATCGCCGAGCTGGCGGCCAAGGGCGCTCTAAGGGGGTACTACGCCTTTGAGCCCTCCGACGCTCCGTTGTTGGAGGCGTTAACCTCTAAATGCGTCACGGAGGCCTCAGCCATGGCCTTGAGGGCGTTGAGGGGGGAATTCGGGGTTTTGCCGATTAGGGGAGGGGCTAGGCTCGCCTATCTCGACATCTTCACCCCAGTGATAGTCCGCCTCTCAGCTCCGGCGGTCTTGGGCATAAATAGGGTGGCGGAAGTAATCTACGAGAGGGATTGGGACGTCTTTAGAGCGGCTGAGGGCCTAAGAGAGCTGGGCTTCACAACCGAGTACGACTTCGAGAGGTATATCGCATTAGGCCTAAGCCCCAAGGAGGCGATAGAGAGGGCTAGGTCCGAGAGGAGGTGCCAATGCGCGCAGTAAGGCTCGTAAAATTCGGCGCACCTGAGGAGGCTCTGCGCTACGGCGAAGTGGAGGACCCAAAGCCGGGGCGTGGCGAGGTGTTGATCAAGATAGAGGCAGCCGGCGTATGCGGGCGCGACTTGGTCGTGAGGAAGGGCGCCTTCCCGCACGTGAAACCTCCTGTGATACCAGGACATGAGGGCGTCGGGAGAGTAGCAGACGTGGGGCCCGGCGCGGATAAAGACTTAGTGGGCGTGAGGGTGTTTCTAGCGCCTTCGCTTTACGACGGCGTCTGTGATTATTGCAGGCGGGGCTTAGAAAACCTCTGCCGAAATGCGCAATACTTAGGCGAGCATAGAGATGGCGCCTACGCCGAGTATGTAGTATTGCCCGAGCGCTTTGTCTTCCCCTACCACGGAGTAGATCCGAGGGAGGCGGTCTTAGCCACAGACGTGATACCGACAGCTATAGCCTCTGTGAGGAGGGCTCAGGTCGAGGGGAGGCGGGTGTTGGTAGTAGGCGGAGGGGGGACCGGCCTATATATAGCTCAGGTAGCCAAGCTTAGAGGCGCCGAGGTCTACATATCGACTAGGTCCCCGGATAAGGCCAAGGCCTACGCCCAGCTAGGCCTCGGGATATATGAGGAGGACATGAAGGACTTCGACGTAGTCTTCGACACGGTCGGAGCGCCGACCCTAGAGCGCTCGATTAGGCTGGCTAAGAGAAACGGCGAAGTCGTGCTCATAGGCAACGTCACCGGCGAGAGGGCCTACTTAAGCCCAGCCCTCTTAATTTTGAGGCAAATCTCCGTGTTAGGCCATATGGCCTTATAAGCCTTGGGACGTCTACGAGGGGCTGGATCTGTTGAGAAGAGGCCTCATAAGGCCGGTGTATACGGAGTATAAGCTCTCCGAGGCGGCGAAGGCCCATTTAGACATGGAGGCGGGGAGAGTTTTGGGCAGAGCGGTGCTCACGCCGTGATAGCAGTAGTGTTTTCGCGCGACCCCGTCGCGAAGGCCGTTGCTAAGGCGCTCGGGCTAACCGACCTATTGACGGCTGGGCTTTCGACGAGGAGGGTCGGCGATTTAATATATGTAGCCCACGGAGGCGATTCGACGGAGCTGTGGAGCAACTGGGAGGAGCAGTTGGCCGGCATGGGCGTAGAGCACGTCGTGGTCTTGTCGAGGCACGAGATGGCTAGGCCGAGGCCCATGGTGACCGCACATACGCCCGGCGTCGGCGAGCTCTCGGTGGCTTACGCAGAGCTGAAGTCTTGGCTTTTAAGGGAGGCTTGCGCCGAAAGGCCTGAGGGCTACGACTGTAGCGCCGAGGCCACTCACCACGAGCCGGACAGCCGCAAGTTAAGCGTGACGTTCCTCGAGGTCGGCAGCACCGAGGCCGAGTGGGGCGACGAGCGTGCGGCCAGGGCTCTGGCGCGGGCCGTGGCCGAGCTGCCCAGCTTTAAGCCGTCTGGCGCCGCTACGGCGATGGCCGTCGGCGACCTCCACTACTCCATGTTGACGGGCCCTATCCTAGAGGGCCGGCTCGATGTAGGCCACATCATTAGGAAAGACGTCGCGACGCCAGAGCTCGCGGCCAAGGCCTTTTACAAACACATAAATAAGCCGTCGCGGGTAGTCTTCTTTAAGAAAAGCTTTAAGGCGCCCCTCAGGGGCGAAATCCTAAGCGCTTTGCAAAAGCTGGGGGTCGAAATAGATATTAAGTCATAAATTACTTAGATATATGCAAGCCACGGCCACAATAACGCCGCCGCCGGGCCAGACAATTGCTGTAAACATAGTATTGCCCATCTCTGGCCTCAGAATCGCTGGGATTTACGTCACGTGGCCCGAGCTAATAGTGGCCCTGCTGTTGCTAATAGTCTTAGTAGTCGTCGTAGCCATAGTATTGATAGAGTATAATATTTGGAGAAGCAAGCGCTTGGCGAAGGCGTTATTAAGCGGCGCCAGAGCCGCAGGCCGCCCCTAATAGACCGGCGTCAGCCAACCCCTGTATTTTTCCACGCGGCCTAAGACGACTTGTCTATAATAATCGGCGAGCTTAGTCGTGATAGGGCCTATTTGGAGAGGCCTCCCATCGACCTCGATAATGGGCGTGACCTCAGCCGCAGTCCCCACGAAGAAAGCCTCGTCGGCTGTGTAGAGCTCTTCGCGGGCAATGCTCTTCTCTAAGACGGGCAGGCCTAAATCCCCGGCTAGCGTAATTACGGTCTCGCGAGTTATCCCCTCCAGGATGCCGTCCTCGACTGGGGGAGTCGTCAGAAGACCTCTCCGCACCACGAAGATGTTCTCGCCGGACCCCTCCACTACTTTCCCCTCGGCGTTGAGCAGAACCGCCTCGTCTGCGCCCCTAGCCTTTGCCTCTAAGAGCGCCATGATGGAGTTTAAGTAAATGCCCGTCGCCTTCGCCATAACGGGCAACATGGAGCTGTGGGCGCGCCTCCAGCTGACCACGGCGACCTTCACGCCGCCGGGCTTTAGGTATTTGCCGAAGGGCACCGCCGCTATGGCTATCGAAGCCTCAATTCCTCTGACGTCTAGCCCGATCTGCGGCTTAGCTATATACGCTATGGGCCTAATATATACGTCTTCTCTGAAGTTATTGGCCCTCAAGACTTCGACTACGGCGGCCTCTAGCTCCCGTTCGGCGTAGGGCAGAGCCATGCCTATTATCCGCGCAGACCTCAACAGCCTCTCCACGTGTTCCCTAAGCCTAAAGACGTAGAGGTTGTCGCCAGCCCAATACGCCCTAATGCCCTCGAAGACGCCGTAGCCGTAGTTGAGAGTAGGGGAGAGGACGTGGACTCGCGCCTCGCCCTCCTCGACAAGCCTTCCGTCGACCCAGATCTTCATTTCTGCCACTGTCCGAACATGAGCTTTCTGACCTCTTCGCCGACTTTCTCGGCGGGATGGGCCTTCACCCCCTCCAGCATTCTCTTGAGGTTCGGTGCGCCCCTCTCATACTCGGCGACCCACTCCTTTGCGAATTCCCCGCTCCTCACCCTCTCTGCGGCCTCCCTCATCTTACGCTTAACTTCGTCGTCGATTATGCGGGGGCCGACCGTCAAGCCGCCGTATCTGGCGGTCTCAGAGACTCCGTTAAGCATTCCGTAGATGCCGCGCTCCCATATCAAGTCCATTATCAGCTTCGCCTCGTTGATGGCCTCGAAATACGCGACCTCCGGCTGATAGCCCAGCTCCACCATCACCTCGAAGCCCTTCTTAAGGAGCTCCATGAGGCCTCCCACAAGTACGTTCTGCTCCCCTATTAGGTCGGTCTCGGTCTCCTCCTTGAACGTGGTCTCTATAACGCCGGCGCGCGTGGCCCCTATTCCCTTCGCTATGGCCAACGCGTATTGAAGGGCCTTGCCCGAGTAGTTCTGGTGGACGGCCACTAGGGCCGGCACTCCCCGCCCAGCCACGAACTCATCCCTCACGAGCCTCCCGGGCCCCTTCGGCGCAACCATCACTACGTCTACGTTGCTAGGCGGCTTTATGAGGCCGAAGTGGATATTGAAGCCGTGTGCGAAGTCGACCACCGCGCCGTTCTTTAGGTTGGGCCCGATTTGCTCCCTCCACACCTTTGGTTGTTCCATATCGGGGATTAAGACCATCACGACGTCCGCCCTCCTCACAGCGTCGGGCACCTCGAAGACCTTAAACCCCTCCCTCTCGGCGAGCTCCCAAGACTTACCGCCCCTCCTCAGCCCTATTATTACGCCTAGCCCTGAATCCCTCAAATTCAGCGCCTGGGCCCTCCCCTGTATGCCGTAGCCTATAACGGCTATAGTCCTCCCCCTTAGTGGATCTAATGAGGCGTCCTTATCGGTATATATCCGCGCCATATGCTCAGTAATCTATTTTCTTTAAAATATTGCGTAAAGATTTATGGGGCTATGCGGTATCTAGCATGTCTTGCGAGCTGTCGCCGTTGCCCACGCCCCTAGTGGTAGTGGTTGCCGGCGACGGCGGCGCCGTCATCGGCTGGCCTTTAGTGATCCCCGGCTCTCCGCCCCTCATAGCCCTGCCCTTCGCGCCGGGCAGGAGAACCCTTGAGGCCGTGAGGCGAGCCCGCTACTTTTCGCTTAACTTAGTTAAAGACTACGAGAAAGCCGTGGAGATATTCGGCTCCGAGGGCCGGGATAAGCTAAAGAGGTGGGGAGGGGCTGTGCCCTGCGAGCGGCTGGCTTGCCTCAGGCTCCCCGACGCCTCGCGCTGGGTCGAGTGCGAATACGCGCAAGAGCTAGAGGTGGAGGGGCATGTACTAGTCCTCTGCAAAGCAGTCTATTGGTCGGGTTGCGGCGAATACGCGATATGGGACCCTTGCCGCAAACGGCGTTGACCTAGATTCGCCCTTACCGGTGCGCCTTAAAAACGCTCCTATGGAATATTAAGCCTTTGTGGCTACCGCGATCGCCTGCGCTGAGGTCGCTACACCTATTTCGAGGACCTCTGGCAATTTATCCAGCTTAGCGGTCAGCCACTGCACCTCGTCGGCTGGGCCCTCGACCTCTAGCACTATGTAATAGCTGGAGTCCCTAGCCTCGACCTCCATACGCTTAACGGCCACTTTGGCCCGCCTCACAATGCTTATTACTCTGCCTACGTAGTCCATCGTCTGTGGGATCTTTAGCTTAATCGCCATCATACCTTAACGTCACGTCCTCCATGCCCTTGGGCAGAATTACGTCGGTCAGCCAATCGCCGGGCTTGACCCACGGCAATACTATGTCCTTGTCCTCATCTATGGTCACGTCGATTACAAGGGGCTCGTTATTCCTCACAGCCCACTTAACCGCGCGCTCCAGCTCATCGTACGTAGACGGCCTTATGCCCTCTATGCCGTAGGCCTCAGCTATTTTTACGAAGTCGGGATTTCTAGAGAACCTAGTGGCTATCTGCCTATTGCCGTACATATAGACCTGCCACTGCTTCACCAACTGCAGAGAGGCGTTGTCGAAGATTATCTCGACGAAGGGCAAGTTGTATTCTCTGACCAAGGCCAAGTTGTTAAAGGTCATTTGGAAGGAGCCATCGCCGTCTATGCAGACGACGGGCCTAGACCTATCGGCCAGCTTTGCGCCCAGCGAGGCAGGTATGCCGAATCCCATAGTGCCTAGGCCGGCCGACGTGATGAAGGTGCCGGGCTCATACACATCCCACCAAATCTCGGACCACATCTGGTGGCCTCCTACGCCCGTCACAGTGATGGCGCTGGGGGGCGTAGCAGCTCTTATGGCCTTTAGGACCTTCCAAGGCGCAAAGAAGCGGAACTCTGCCGAGAGCTTCTCCATGGCCTCCTCGTACCTCCTCCTAACGTAATATAGCCAAGATATGAACTTGGGGCTTCTGGCGGCTGCCGCCGGCAACAACTCCAGAATCCCCTCAAGGCCTCTTTAGCGTCTGCTAATATGCCCACAGTGGGCTTGACGTTTTTGCCTATTTCGCTCCTATCGGCATCTATGTGAATCAATTTCACTTCGCCGGACCTCACAGCCTCTTGCAGCTCCTTGAATCTGCCCCAAGTCCTATCGCTGAACCTAGTCCCTATAGCTATCACCGCATCGGCGTTTGCCAGCGCGGCGTCGGCCTCGGCCCTCCCGTGCATTCCAGCGGGTCCCATATACAGCGGGTGGTTGTGGGGTATAGCCGCCTTGCCGGGTAAAGTGGAGACTATCGGCGCGTTTAGCCTCTCGGCCAAGGCGAGAACCTCCCTAGCGGCGCCCGACCACAAGACGCCTCCGCCGGCCAGCACCACCGGCCTCTCGGCCTCTAGTATAATCTTCGCGGCGCGCGCTATGTCCTCCTCCCTAGGCCTAGGCGGTATGAATTTAGCCGCGTTGATCCTGATGGGCGCCTCGCCCTTAGCCTCGGCCAGCTGGACGTCGCGCGGCAGATCCACAAGCGTCGGGCCCGGCCTGCCCAAGACCGATATCTCGTAGGCCGTTTTCACCGCCGGCGCGGCCTCCTCCGGCCTCTTAACTTGATAGACCCATTTAGTTATAGGCGTCGCAACGCCTAGGATATCTGTCTCCTGGAACCCGTCGCGCCCGAAGACCCAAGTCGCCACTTGGCCTGTGAGGGCCACCACAGGCACGGAGTCCATGTAGGCGTCTGTAATACCGGTGACCAAGTTTGTGGCCCCCGGGCCGCTCGTGGCTGCCACGACGGCGGGCCTTCCGGCGACTCTGGCGTAGCCCTCGGCGGCGTGAACAGCGCCTTGCTCATGCCTGAACATTATGACCTCTAAATCCTCTGCGAAATAGGCTGCGTCGAAGAAGGGCATTATTTGGCCTCCCGTCACGCCGAGGATATACTTAGCCCCTAAGCTACGCAGAGCGTCTATTATTCTGTCCGCGACCCTATTGGGGCGATCCCCACGAGCCCCGAAACCCCCGAATCCATGGGGAAAATATTGAGCCTATATTTAAGCTTTGCGCCCTCAATATTTACTCATATAGAGAAAATACTATATATTTTTAGATAGATTATTACGTTAACAGAAAAAGGTACTTTAAGTTTTTCCTAATTTAACTCGTTATTAGATTTTTTAGAGTATATAAACGACGTATCGGGGAGGAGAAGCTTAAATATATAGAGGGATTGGCCCGGCATGGAGATTAGGGGAAGGGCCCTCGTGTATGGAGATAAGATAGATACAGACATCATTATACCGGCGAGGTATTTAGTCTATACAGATCCCGCTATATTGGGGCAACACGCCATGGAGCCCCTAGACCCAGACTTCCCCAAGAAGGCTAAGGGGGCCATAATAATAGCTGGGAGGGCCTTCGGCATGGGGAGTTCGCGCGAGCAAGCCGCAACGGCGCTGAAGGGCGCCGGAGTGGCGGCTGTGGTGGCCGAGTCCTTTGCGCGTATATTCTTCCGCAACGCCATAAACACAGGCCTGCCCGTCCTACAAGCGCCGGCTAGAGGCAAGGTGAGGGAGGGCGACGAGGTGTTGATTAGGCTTGAGGCCGGCGAAGTCGTCAACTTAACTACCGGCGAGGTCATAAAGGGGAAGCCCCTCACGGGCCTCGCGCTCGAGATACTCAAGGCCGGAGGCCTCGTCGAATATCTAAAGTATATAGCTAAGCAACAAGCTTAAATAGCCTAGTGATTTCGGGGGCATGAATTCGGGGAAAGCGTAAAGATCCTCGACTCGACGCTAAGAGAGGGCGAACAGACGCCCGGCGTTATATTCTCCGAGGAGTGGCGTATCAGGATCGCCAAGGCCTTATCAGACGCGGAGGTGCATATGATAGAGGTGGGCGACCCCAACGTGGCCCCCGACGTGAGGTCGGCTATAGCTAAGATTATTGCCATGAAGCACGACGGCGAGGTAAAGAGCGAGGTCGTGGCCCACAGCAGAGCCGTTAAGGCCGATATAGAAAACGCCGCCTCCTTAGGCCCCGATAGAGTAGCTATATTCTACGGAGTCAGCGATATACACCTGCGCCACAAGCACAGAAAGACTAGGGAGGAGGCCCTCTCAATAATAGCGGAGCACGTAGAGTTCGCCAGACAGCAGGGCGTAAGGGTGAGGTTCACGGCGGAGGACGCCACTAGGGCCGACTTAGACTTCTTATTACAAGTGGTCAAGACGGCGAGGGAGGCGGGCGCCGATAGGATAAGCATAGCCGACACCGTCGGGATTTTGACCCCATTTAGGGCCAAGGAGCTCTTCTCGGCCGTGAAAGCCGCCGTGCCCGACGTGGGGCTGGACATACACGCGCACAACGACTTAGGGATGGCCGTCGCCAACAGCCTGGCCGCGACTGAGGGAGGGGCCGACGTGGTGCATACCACTGTGAACGGGCTGGGCGAAAGGGCGGGCATTACGCCTCTGCAAGCCTTCGCCGCCGCGTACTACTACCACAAGGGCGTGAAGCTGATCGAGCTCGCCAAATTGCCCTACTTGGCTTCATTGGTCGAGGCGGCGAGCGGAATACCGCAAATGCCCACTTTCCCCATCACGGGCGACAACGCGTTTACCCATAAGGCCGGCGTCCACCAGGCCGGCGTATTGGCCGACCCGGCGACGTACGAGTTGTTCCCGCCCGAAGTCGTGGGGAGGACAAGGGACTTCAGCCTAGATAAATACAGCGGGAGGAGGGCCATAGCCCATAGGCTCGAGAGGATGGGCGTGAAGGTGGACGAGCAGGCTCTGGAGAGGCTCGTCGAGGAGGTGAAGAGGAGCAACGCCAGAAGGCTCAGAGATGAGGACCTCTTAGAGCTGCTCGAGAAGATAACGGGCGCGCAGTTTAGGGCGAGGGTAAATAAGCACATCGAGGCCTATATCTGGGTCAAAGTAGACGAGAACGTCTACACGACCTCTGTGGCCAGGAGAATAGCTGCGTTGAGGGGCGTAAAGGACGTGAGCGAGGTCACGGGCGATTACGATATAGTGGCTAGGGCGGTCGCCGAAAACGCCGAGGAGCTCAACAGAATTATAGAGGACATAAGGGCCGTAAGGGGCGTCTCGGCTACGTTGACTAGCATAGTGCTGAAGGGTATCCCCGTAAATGAAATAAAGTAGATCTATATGGGGGCCATGAAAGTGGCCGTAATTCCAGGCGACGGCATTGGCCCGGAGGTCGTCTCGGCGGCTATGAGGGTGGTTGAGGCGGCCTCGAGGAGATTCGGCGTTCCCCTTGAGGTCAAATACGCAGAGGCTGGCGACGCCGCGTTAAGAAGGTACGGTAAGGCCATGCCCGATGAGGCCTGGCGGATTATAGACGCAGCCGATGCCGTACTCAAGGGCCCCATCGGGGAATCGGCGTACGAGGTCACCTCCGGCATTAGGATGAAGTACGTCCTCTACGCCAATATTAGGCCCGCCAAAAACCTCCCCGGCGTGCCCGCGATTAAGCAGATAGACTGCGTGTTCGTGCGAGAAAACGTCGAGGACGTCTACATCGGCGCCGAGTATAGAGTGGGCGATACAGCTATCGCGCTTAAGGTTATCACGGGCGAGGGGACTAGGCGCGTGGCGAGAGTAGCTAGGAAATACGCTGAGGCTAGGAAGAGGAAGATCACCGTGGTCACTAAGTCTAACGTGTTACGCGTCGTCGATAAGTTCTTCCGCGATGTGGCGTTTGAGGAGCTAAAGGGCTTAGAGGTGGAGGAGATGTACGTCGACGCCGCCGCCATGGAGCTCGTGAGAAACCCGCTCCGCTTCGACGTGGTGTTAACTACGAACCAATACGGCGATATATTAACCGATTTGGCGGCCCAAGTGGCCGGCAGTTTAGGCCTAGCGCCCTCCGCCAACATCGGCGATAGCAAGGCTATGTTCGAGCCGGTCCACGGCGCCGCCTTCGACATAGCGGGGAGAGGCATAGCGAACCCGATAGCCACAATACTTTCAGCCGCGATGATGTTCGAGTGGGCGGGCCGAGCCGACGCGGCCTCCGCTATTAGGAGAGCCGTCGAGGAGACCTTGGCCAAGGGCATCGCCACGCCCGATATAGGCGGCAAGGCCAAGACTGAGGAGGTCGGGAAGGCTGTGGCCGAGCTGGTCGAGAGGCTTTAGCGTGTCCTCTAAATGCGCCGATATATGCGGCGTCTCGCTACAGGTAGAGCCTAAAAGCGCAGAGGACGAGCTGCTGCGAGACATATATTCTGCCCATAAGAGGCTCGGACCCCCGGGCTCGTGCTATGTCATATGCGTCAATATCATGGCGTTGTGCGCTGTTGTCAGCAATTGTAAAGAGGCTGCTAAGGAGTTCGTCAAAAGGTATAGGAAAATCGCAGAGATCTTTAGGGATGAGGTGCTGAGAATAGCGGCTCTATTATAGCTCGTTTTAAAAACGATACCCTATATAGTCTATGCCGGTCGCAGTAGTAACTGGATCGGGGAGGGGCATCGGGCGGGCCATAGCGGTTAGGCTCGCAAAAGAGGGATACTCGGTGGTTGTAAACGCCAAGAGGGGCAAGGAGGAGGTCGAGGAGGCGCTCAGTTTGATTAAGAGCGTCGGGGGCGCCGGGCTTGCGGTTTTAGCCGACGTAGCGACGAGGGATGGTTGTAGGAGGCTGGTCGAGGAGGCGCTTAAGGCGTTTGGCCGCCTGGACGTCCTAGTGAACAACGCCGGACTCGGCCTCTATTCGCCGTTCTTAGCCGCCGACGATAAGCTGATAGAAAAACAGTTGGAGACGACGCTTAAGTCAACTATATATTGCTCCCAAGAGGCGGCGAAGGCCATGGCCGACGGCGGCGTGATAATAAATGTGTCCTCTATAGCGGGCATAACGCCCTTCTACGGCCTATCCATATACAGTGCCGCGAAGGCGGCGATTATAAATTTGACTAAGGCGCTCGCCGTAGAGCTGGCGCCGCGCATAAGAGTCAACGCAGTGGCGCCCGGGGTGGTGCCCACTAAGATGGGGCAATCCCTCATGGGGCTCCTAGGGATAAGCGATGAGGAATTCGCCAAGCGCTTCACGCTCTTAGGCAAATTGCCCACGCCGGACGACGTAGCCGAGGCGGTCCTCGCGTTGATAAAGATACCTTCTATAACCGGCCAAGTGTTGGTGGTGGACTCGGGGGAGAGCCTAATGGGGGCCCGCCTCTATTAGCCCATCTGGGGTACACCTAAGCGCGCCCTGCGGCAGAAGCGCCTCGGCGCTCTTGTAGCGATCTGGGAAATAACGGCGGTATTTCTCGAGCTCGTCTAAATCCAGCGTCTTGGCCTCCCCGGAGACTCCGACGGCCTTATCCACTAATAAGTCTATATAATATATCCGTCTCCCCAGCTCCACGGGCGTGTTTATGTTTATGTAGTCGCCTATGTGGTTGCCGCCGGCGTCGTAATAGCTGTGGACCACTAACGCGGCCCCTGGCTTAACGCACGTGAGCGCGTAGAACCCCCTTTCTATCCTCACGCCTATGCCGTCCAAGATTCCGCCGGGCCTCAGCCGCCTCTTAATAACCCACACGTCCCCCTTAACCGCCGTCACCTCGCCCTCCATAGATATTGTGTCGCCCCACGGCTTTATGTGGAGAATCCTCACTCGCCCCCTCGCCAAATGCGCCAAGGCCTTATCCCCATCGGCGTTAATCGCATCTAAGAGGTCTACGCATTTGCCCAGCCCTTGCATCCTCAACGCGTGGTGCGCCCTTGCCGTCGGCGCCGCCGAGGCTCTTATTTCGTCTAGGCGCTCCCGGCCCCATTTATCGAAGAGGACTACGGCGAAGCAGGAGCCCCTCCTCGCCACCTCGCCCTCAGCCCACGCCCTAGATGATATCTCCAACACCTCGTTGTAAAGCCGCTTTACCTCCTCGGCTATGGCCTCCTCCTCCGCGAATTTAGCAGAGGACTTGAAACGTATGCCTAAGCCGGGCATAGAGGAGGAGAGCTTCTCGGCTAAAATCCTCAGCCTAAGCCTGTCCTCCTCGCCTATATGTTCGCTGAACTTTATGCCTCCCTCCGTCGTAAGCTCCACGAAATCGCCGTCGAGGATAAGCTCAGGGACCGCCACAGCCCTATTGGGGCCCACAGGCGGCTTCACGACCGTGAAGAGCCTCACGCCGGGATAGACGACGTAGCGCCTAGGCACCTCTGCTAGGGCCCCCTTCGGCGTCCTCACCAAGCCCCC
>JZWT01000042.1 GCA_000960885.1 Thermoproteus sp. AZ2
GCTGTTGGGCAACGCGCTCCAGTTGCCTGGCACAATCGTTGAGTTGGTGGCTAAGTCGCGTATTTGACCCCAATCTATGGCCCCGACAAATGCTACTTGTAATAACACGTATACGGCCATGGCCACCACGAGGGTAGTTATGAGCGCGATCGGGATATCCCTCTGCGGATTCCTCCCCTCGCCGGCGTATTCTATGGATTGGCGGAACCCGAGATAGGAGTAGGCTATTCCGGAGGCGGCCACTGCATAAAACACCGCCGCCCAGCCGGTGTACGGCTTTACTCCAGACGCCGGAATGAAGCCGCCGCCCGCTACGAAGTTGGTCGCGTTGAAGTATGTGGCGATCAACAAAAACGCCGTCGCCAACGGGACGATCAACTTCCACCAGCCCACTAGGTGGGACGCGCTCCCCAGAGCCTTAACGCCTAGGTAGTTCAATACGCCGTAGAAGACCATGAAGAGGACGACGAGCGCCCAGTACAACACAGGCGAGGAGGAGAGTTGAGGCAACAGGTATGTCAAATAATTAGTCGATGCCACGGCCTCTGTAGGCGCGACGGTGGCCGCCGCCAAGAAATACGCCCACGCCATTAAGAAGCCCGTAAGGCCGCCGTGAGTATAATGGGCATATCTCACAAGCCCTCCCGACTTAGGTATCGCCGATGCTATTTCGGCGTATGTAAGACCTATCATCAACATTAAGACTCCGCCTATTATCCACGACAAGACGGCGGCCGCGCCTGCATATGAGGAGGCGTATAATGCGCTGAACAGCCAGCCCGAGCCTATGATGCCGCCCAGCGAGAGGTATAAGAGCTCCCAACGCGACAGCACGCGCCTCAGCTCGGCGTCATACTTCACGCCGTGGTCACGCGCAATCCCCTCTCCGGAGCTATCAAAACTCATGGCGGCCCTTAAATATCCAATATTTAAATTTCTTAAAAAGTTTATAAATAAAATTGTTGAGTTTTATTTATTTAATGGTTTCTATAAACTAATATTTTATGAAACATAATTATAAAGTTGACTTTTATAATAGTTAATCAGATTTTAAATAGCTGGGAAAAGATGAGAGCGTGAGCGACATATACGTCGTATTTATAGCTTTGCTCATAGCGGCGGCTATATACATAGCGGCTAGGGTAGAGACCTCTCGGTTTTTGGAAAAACTAGGAGTAGACTTAGGCGCGCTTTTCAGCGGCGTTTCGGCTCTTTTGGCCGCCACAGTGTTCTTAGCAATAATATCATTATCATATAATGTATATGCATTATTTGTTTTAATTCTTATTTTGTTTATTTTTGCTGTAGCTGGGCTTTTAATTTCAATGAGAGATATCTTGTCCGAATATTTTGCAGGCCTATTTATAGCAAATGTTCACGGGTTGCGCGTAGGGGATTTCCTAAGGATAGGGGATGTAGCCGGCTATATAATAGCCATGCGCTCTACCTCGTTAATAATTAGGGATAGGAAGCGGGATTTAGTCCACGTGCCTTACTCCCGCCTAATACGCGGGTCTTTTAAGGTGGTGAGGATCGAGGAAGGCCACGAGGTATTAGTGCCTATATTTGTCCCCCTCGGGGCAGATCTAGAGGAGATTAAGAGGGGGCTGAAGAGCGCGGCCGATGAAGCCGGGCTGGAGGAGTTCCGAGTCGACGTGATGCGCATAGGCGCTAGGGGCGTGGTCTTAGCCACGCGCGGCCTACTGAGGGATCCTAGGAGGGAGGAGGAGGTCAAATACCTATTGCTTGATAGGGCGTATTCGCTTATTTTTAAGCAGAGCTAAACCCGCTAAGACCCAGAGCGCTAGGATCCATATCTCCCTGTATTTAGTTATAATTGCGAGGGCGAGGCCGGCTGAGGTCAACGCGACGCCTAAGAGCCCTACTAGGGATATGCCAGCTATTGTCGGAGACCTCAAAGCCCCGTATAGACCTCCCTTCCTAACTTCTATTATAAGCGCCAGTGATACCATTATATAATTTATTAAAGATCCTATTGCATATATATCAACTATTAGATATATTTCACCAGGTATCAGCAACGCAATAGCCATAGCGAGTATTAACGATAGCGAGACGTGAGGAGTTCTATACTTCTTATGTAGCCTCGAGAAGAGCGGGGGGAGGTGGCCGTCGACGGCTAACCTGTATAATAGGCGCGAGAAAGCCACGTAGCCGGCGAGGGCCGCCATTATTTGTATAAGGGCCATGACTACGCCTATGGGGAGCGTCAAGAGGCGGCCTAAGGGGAGCGAAGCCGCTATGGCCAAAACCGCTGTGGCTGGGTGTCGCACTATATCCCAATAAGACGTTCTATCCATCATAAGCGCCGTTAAGCCGATGCCGTACGCCGCGCCCAAGCCTATCACCAACAACGTGGCCTGCGGGACTTGTATAAGCGGCATCTCGGCCTCGCCCGCCAACTGGCCTATGGCGTCTACGCCCGTATATCCGCGCGAGGCGTAGGAAAGGCCTGTGAGTATATCAGAAGAGCCTACAGAGGGCCAAGAGAAGTAGGGGGGATTTGTCTTCAAGCCCAGGGCTAGCCCTAGGCCTACCGTCAGAATCCCTACCAGTATTATATCTAGTGTCGCTATTACGGCTGAAAATCTCGCCGACTCCTTTATTCCTATGAGCGTCAACAAGAAGAGCAGGACGGCTATTGCGAAGGAGAAGACGCGGGGGACTATCGGCGGGGCGGCTAAGCCATAGCGCGATAACATATCGAATAAGTATAGTGAGCCGTCGAGGGAACCGTAGGCGACCATGATCGCTTGATCGAACGCCAGAAGCCATGCGGAGAAGAAGCCAGCTAAAGGGCCTAGGGCCGTCTTTACGTAGAGGTAGGAGCCGCCGGTCTCCGGGAACCTAGACCCCATTTCGCCGTAGGCCAATGCTATGGCCGCCATCAGCGCTGTGCCGTATAACACGGCCCAGAAGGTATATTTGCCGGCGGCCGCCGCGATGACGCCCAATATAAAGTAAAACGTTGATTGGCTATCGGCGTGAACCAATGAATATATATCAAAAACGCCGAGGCGGCGGCGCAACCAGTCCTTGCTCATGTCGAGAGCTCCTTTAGGACCTCGTGGCGGCCGATTATTATTAAGTAATCGCCCTCTTGGACCACGGTCTCAGGGTCTATTAATAGTTCATTCTCCCTAATTATAGATGCCTTGACTCCATACTTCCTCTCGAGCTCCCCCAACTCCTCGCCTATTACGCGCGAGTCGGCCGTCACCAATATCTCTAAGAGACCCACATCGCCTTTGAGAGGAGTAATCCTAGAAAACCTCAAGTTCAAAATTCTATAAATTCTGCCCAATAAGCACTGCGATGTGCTGACTGCGGCTATGCCGTACTTCTCCGCATCTTCAGCATAAGACGAATTCCTAATTGATGCTATAACTATCGGCACGCCCCTCTCTCTACATGCCTTAGCCAGCGAGATGTTGAGCCCGTCGTTCATAGATATCAATAAAGCTACCTCCACCTCGCCTAGGCCTATCTCCTCTAGCAAGTCCTCATATTTCTCGCCTTTAACTGTATGTATATAGACGGGGAATCTCAGGAACTCCTTCCCCCTAGACTCATTTGAGATCAAGTGTATTATGTAGCCATTATCGGCGAGCGCCTCCACAACGTACTTCGCCAAGTCGTCGCCGCTGTCGAGCACAAGCGCCTTTCTAGCCACGTCGAACTAAACCTAGCTGAATATAAGCTAGAGCGCCGATATTAAATTTAATATTATATCATGAATATCAATAAATTTAATAAAATTAAATATACTAAATATATTAAATTTAACTTTTTTATATCTAGAGATTCTCTATATAATTTAATAATTGAGGCATGAAGTAGAAAGCTAAACGCCGAAGTTATTAAGAACGCGAAGGGCCCCGCTGGCTTCGCCGCCACGGCCGATGCCAACGCTACGACGTAGATACTAGCCAATAGCCTAGATAAATTTAGGGCTCCCCGCTCTGTGAGCTTGCCCTTAGCTGAACTCCTCGATAGAGGCCTAAGAGCCGGCGAAGCCGCGTATATCAACAACAGGGTGGCCGGGAATAATAGGAGGAAGTAGGCGACGGGGTGCTCTTGGGCCGGCTGGAAAGAAATAGCTAGAGGAAGTAGAAATAAGGGCGGCCGATAACGGCGAAAATGCGAGCGGGTATTCCCACGGCGCGTGTGCCGCTAACGGGTCGCCGAATAGGAGGGCTAAACCCCCCTGCGCGTGCGTCAGCCGCGTCCTCAAAGGCGGTCTCCAATTCCCATAACGAACCTTCATTAATTTCACAAAATAATCATATGAGCTAGCGCCTAGCTGTCTAAAAACATATATATCTGCATATATCTCGAGAGCTCTTACTATTATAAATAGAACAAAGAGCGTGGTCATCATCACGGCGGCCGAGAAGACGTAAACGTATGGGGCTAAGGCCCCAAGCGTTCTGTAGTCCATCGTGATGGCGGAGGTTTCGCCGAATAGAAGCGCCCCGGCCAGCCAAACTTTCGCCGGGTGGTTGTTTTTCACGTGGGCCTCTTCGTGTAGCTCAATGAACTTGGCCAACTCCTCGCTCGTATCGTGGTTCAGCAATACGAGGGCCACCGAGCGCCTCAGGCCGCCGGCGGTGAGGCCTTGGGGCTTTAATCCCGGAGCATTAAATCTATATATATTTTGTTTTATCTTTATAAATTTCATAAAAATTTCTTCTATAAATAATATTAATAAAATAAAACATAAAAATCCTATTATCATAAAAAATATATAGAGGGGAATGCCGTGTAGGGGCCTACATCTATAACGGCCGCGGCCCAGGCCAATAGACGGGCGGCCTTGAGCAACGCGTAGTATAGGGCAACGCCGGAGGGCACTAATACCGCTACCGCCAGCGCCAAAAATTCGGTGGGATTTATCCTATTTATCATCTCCCTCCGCTTAGTTGCGCACAATACTTAAAAGGCTATTCCATCGCCGTCTCATGGGCCGGGATCAAGCGGTGGGCGCACTCCTCATAGTCGTGGCCGTCGTTGTAATAATCGCCTACGGCTGGCTGGTGTTCCTCACGCCTTATTCCCAGCTGGTGATCGAGATAACGGCGTTTTTAGCCGTAGCCGTCATCTTCGGCATCTTGGGCTGGGTCGGCTACACGTTGGCCACTACCCCGCCGCCTAAGCCTATAGAGGAGATAGAGAGGGAGGTTAAACAAGCCCTTGAAGATATAGAGAAGCAGATGGGCCAGCAAGGCGAACAGAAGTAGTGCAGGTTTTTCGGCCTTACATAGATTGGAAGAGGTCGGCCGCCGTCTTAGACAACAAACGGCTAGGTAAACAAAGGGTTGAGGCCAAGCAGGTCCTCTTGGCTATTCTGAGGAAGGCGGGCCTATTGAGGGATGGTCGGCGCGGCTGGCTTAACCACCCCATAGTGCTCATGTACTTCAACGGGGGCCGGCCCTACATAGAGGACTTAGTGGGCTTCTTCAACGCCGTCGTCGACGAGTGGAGGAGGAGGGGCTTCGCCAACTCTATATCGCTGGAGGACATTAGAGGTTTGCTGAAGGGCGTGGGAGTCTCAGGGACCCCGATAACCCATGTGCATGAGGTGGAATATCGGCGCATTCTGATGCTAAAAGAGCCCTGTTGGTACCTCAATAAATTCCCGGAGGATGAAGTGGAGGAGGTCTTCGAGACTGAGCCCACGCCTATCAAAGGGATAAACCTCTGGCTATTCGCCGCCATGGATAAATATAGGGAGTTCGTGGCTAAAGTAAAGCGTGGCGAGAGGCCCTGCAGGCCTTTATTTCCCCCCGAGCGTTTTCCTTAGCCGAGCGGCGCATTGGGGGCAGAAGCCGGGGCCTTTATAGTCGGTATCCGCCAAAGTGTTGCTGAAGCTCATGACGCACCTAGGATTTGGGCAGTGGGGGAGGCCAAAGGCGTGGCCCAGCTCGTGTGCGACCTCCTTTAAAAGACGTAGGTAAAACACCGCTGGGTCGCGCGAGCGTAGCCTCTCCGTGAACACAAGCGCCTTATCGTCGGCGGCTACCCCAAAGACGAAGTTCAAGCCGGGCACGTAGGCATCGCCGTCTATGATGTAGACGGTCTTGTGGAAGCGCGGCATAACGCTTAGGAGCTCGAATAGCACATCCGCCCTGAGCTGACCTCGCGCAACGTTGAGGGCCGCGCGCTTCTCGGCGACCTCCCCCTTAATTACGCTGACGGCTATTTCGCCGAAGAAGAGGCCCGCGAGGTCTTCGCCGAATTTATCGGGGAGCTCTACCTCAGTTATAACCGCTATCGCCCTCAACTCATGACGGCGGATATCCTGATCTCCTCCTCCTTAATGCCGTCCTTGCTTATTAGGGCTATGTCGATGCCGCCGCCCGAGACGGGGTCTCTCTCAAGGGCTGCCTTAATCGCCGATACCGCCAGCTTCCGCGCGTCGGCCAAGGTCATATCGCGCCTATACCCGGCGTCCAATACGCTTATGGCCATCTTGGCGCCAGTCCCCAACGCGGCGTAGTCGTCCTCTATTAGGCTACCGACGGGGTCTAGGACGTATACGTGGGGCCCCTCCTCGTCGTAGCCGCCCACTAAGACCTCGGCTATGAAGGGCATTACCCTGTTGCTGAACATTATGACGGAGAGCAACTTGGCCATGGCAGCTATGCTGGGCTTCCTCTTGGCGTCTAGCTCGTACATCTTCGCGTTCACCCTCAATATCTTGGCCAAGGTCTGCATGTCGGCTATAACGCCGGCGGACGCTATGGCCATCCTATCGTTTACCACGTACACCTTTTTGCCGGAGGAGCTCAACGAGTAGAAGCCGTAAGCTATGCGCTTCTCGGCGGCTAGGACTACTCCATCGGCGGCCTTTATCCCGACAGCCGTGGCGCCTATGCTGTACTCCTCAGACATAGCCCCCTCAACGCCGCTATATTTAAGCGTTTTCGGCCGGCGGAGCCGGGATATCGCTCCTCCTCACATACTTGGCGATAGTAGTTATGGGGATATACTCAAATCTATCATCTAGCCTCCACGTGGGCAATATTTTTCCCTTAATATTTATCTTGGCTCCACAGAATTTACACCTATACTCGCCGCCCCTCTCCACTAGGTTGACCTCCAATATATTGAAGCCGAACCTCTTTATGACCGGTCTGCCGCACTCTGGACAGTATGTGTGCTCGTATTTATGGCCAGGCACATTGCCGACGTAGACGTACCTCATGCCCTCGGCCTTGGCGAGCTCTACGTGGCGCTCTAAGGTCTCCACGGGCGTCGACGGCACGTAGGTCATCTTATAGTCTGGATGGAAGCGGAGGAAGTGTATCGGCGTATCCGGCCCCAGAATATCTATTATCCTCTTGACTAGCCTACGCGCGTCTTCTAGGCTATCGCCGTATCTGGGCACCACCAGATCTGTTATCTCGACCCAGATGCCCCTCCTCTTCATCTCCTCAAGGGTTTGGAATATCGGCTCCACGTCGGGCACCATGGAGAACTTGGCGAGGAACTTCGGATTTCCATTTCCCTTAAAGTCCACAGTAGCCGCGTCGAGGAACTCGGCCGCGTAGGCGACGGCCTCCGGCGTCATGTATCCGTTCGTGACGAAGGTGTTGAATAGGCCGCGGGCCCGCGCCAAGACGCCTACGTCGTGCGCGTACTCTATAAATATGGTGGGCTCGTTGTAGGTGTACGTCACTCCGTGCGCGCCGTAGGTCTCGGCGAGCTCTACCGCCTTCTCGGGCGACAGCTCGAAGCCCTCTATCCTCCTCCTCTGGCTTAAGTCGAAGTTCTGGCAGTATTGACAAGCCCAATTACAGCCGAACGTCGAAAGCGACAAGACCATCGCCCCTGGATAGAAGTGCGTAAGCGGCTTCTTCTCTATTGGATCCACCGCGATGGCCGAGATAAGGCCGTAGACCGAGAGGTGGAGCTTTCCGCCTATATTGGACCTAACTCCGCAAAAGCCCCAATAGCCTTGAGGTATTCTACAATAGCGAGCGCACGCGGTGCAGATCACGCGGCCATCCGACAAGGGCTTGTAGAGCACGGCCTCCTTCACGAAGAACTCCGCATTATGTGTATAGAAATTTAGTGGTGTGCAACCCCGCTGGCTTGAAAGAGTTTTCACCGGCGCCCGCCGAGGGCGCCTCGACTCCTAAGTAGGCCTCGCCGCCGCCTTATAAATTTTTCCGTAATACGTCAGGCTCTATTTATATTTAATAAGCCGCCGTATTGATACGCCGTGAGGTTGACATCTACTGAGCAGAAGGTCGTAGACCTCTACAACAGCGGGTTGAGGCCGAGGGAGATAGCCAATAGGCTCGGCATCTCTATAAATACCGTTTATAAGGCCTTGTCTAAATATAGGAGGATTTCAGAGGCCGAGGCATCTCCACCGACGACGGCCCCGGCGGACGGCGGAGACCAAGGGCAGGGCTCCAACGGCCCCAGCTACTACGCGGCGACAGTCGCCCTATACAGCTCCTCTGTGCTTTACGCGCACGTGCCTCAGCCGCCCGTCGATTACCGAGAGCTCAGCGCCCTCGTCAAGAGGCTGGAGGACTTATTGGAGCGGCTGGAGAAATTAATCGAGGGCAAGCCCTCGGTAGAGGCGACTAAGCGCGAGGTCGCTGTGGCCGAGGCGCCGAGCGTCGCCGATATGGGCTCAGATCTCCCAGACTTTATTAGGAGAAATGCGTGGGTAAAGGTCTTGAGGGGCAGAGCTAACGTGCGATAATCTTCATTATCAGCCCGTCGCGCACCTTACTCTCGGCGCTCAGCCTCTTGCCCGTGGTCGCGTCGACCGCCGCAACGAAGCGCTCGCCGATCTCGCTGTGTATCATATAGGCCACATCTCTGGCCGTGGCGTCGCTTGGCACAAGCAAAGCGTCGGGCAACACGTTGCCGTTTTTATCGGATAGGGCGTGCTCGTTTTCAACGGGGTATACCACTACGTATTTCAACGCGTCGAAGACGGCGGCATTTACGGCGGCTATTACGCCCGTCCCGCCGAACTTCCTCATAACCTCCCTTATCCGTTCGAGCGCTGACAACTGTTGCTGAGTGAGGTTGCCCAATACCTCGAAGTCGGCGTCGCCGGGCAGATAACGTATGAGGCCCCTAGCCGCGGCACGCCTAAGGGCCAGCTCGGCCTCAGCGCTTGCGGGGACCACGATCCTATCGGGGAGGGCCCTCTTAAGGGCCTTATAGCCCTCCTCCCCCTCCGGCAGATCCACCTTATTGGCCACGATGACCACGGGCCTGCCCCTGCGCAACTCGCGGGCCAGCGACAAGAAGTCGTCGTCGGCCCATCTGCTGGGAGGCTTCTTCGCCAACCCTAAGGCCTCTAAGGCCGCCTCGACCTGTTGCCTACCGTAGCCTAATCCGCCCAGCTTCTCCATCAAGACCTCCGCTAAACTACGTTTACCGTATTCGGAAAACCTAATGGCCTTATCCCAATCCCTCCTAATAATCGACGTCAGCCACATATCTAGCTCCCTCTCGAGGAACTCTACGTCCCTCAGAGGGTCGTGTGAGCCGGGCTTTACTATTCTGCCCTCCTCGTCGGTGGACCCAGAGGCGTCCACTATGTGGAGAAGCGCCGGGGCCCGCCTTATGTGGTCTAGGAATTGGTTCCCGAGGCCGCGCCCTTGCCATGCCCCCGGCACGAGGCCCGCCACGTCTATCAACTCGACCGGTATGAAACAAACGCCGTTCAGCACCACGTAGCTCTTAGGGTTACACCTCAGCTGCCTACAGGGGCACTCCCTTCTGACGTAGCCTATGCCGACGTTGGGCTCCACCGTCGTGAAGGGTATGGGGCCTATCTTGACGTCTTTCATAGTCGCCGCGGCGAAGAAGGTGCTCTTGCCGGCGTTGGGCTTCCCCACTATGCCTATCTGCACCCTCTCAAGCACTACCACGAGGCGCGTAGCGCAGGGGATTATATGTATAAGGCCCTATTCTGGCAATACTATTGTGCCGGGCCTCCCTCTGCCCGTTAACACGTCGGCCAAGAGCACTGGCCTCCTGCCGTCTACCACGTACATGGGTATCCCGCTCCTCCTCAGTATCTCTAGGCTCCACACATCGGCCAGCTCGTAGGTGCCGGGCAATGCACGCGACTTAAGCAGAGCTATAAGCTCAGAGGCCTTAATTTCGTCGTATTTCTTAGCCGCAGGATTACGCCGCGGATCCTCTTCGTAGATGGCGTCAACCGCCGAGCAGTTTATAAGAGCCCGCGCCCCCGCCGCCTCGGCCGCCAACGAGGCCACCGTAGCCGTCGATTGGCCCGGCTGAAGCCCGCCCAACACCACGTATCTGCTCGTCGAAAGGGCGCTTTTCAGCTCGACGAGGCTTTCAGCGGGCTTCGGATAGGCCTCGTCGCCTAGGCCTGCGATTAAGACGAGCGCGTTGAGCCGGCTGACCTCTATACCTATTAGGTCTAGGAAGTAGTTGCTGGCGCCTAGGCCCCGCGCCCGCTCAATATATCTGCGGGCCGTCTCGCCGCCCCCTGTCACTATCACGCCTCTATCTATATGTTTCTTGATAATATTTATATATTCTTTTATTAAATTTTCTTCATCAAATATTTTTCCACTAATTTTTAATACTATCATGTCCTCTTTTCAATAAATTTCTTAATCCCCCTCTTAATCCCCTCTGCGATGTACTCGGGCAAGCCGGAGAGAGCCAGGCTGGGCTCCTCGCCGTCGCAAACCCTGGCCATCTCCTCTAAGTTCTTCGCGGCGAAGTCTATCGCGTCCCTATCGTTGGACGCATATATGGGCTCCAGCACAGCCTGGTCTGAGCAGTCGGCCTGTAGCCAAGCCGCCCTGGACCTAGCTTGCGATATCCTCGTAAGGAGCTCATCCGGGGATATCTCCTTGCCCCATAGCTCCGCCCTAATAGACTTCTTTAGAAGACCTCTCTTAACCTCTATCTTCACGGGGCCTGCCGAGAGTGGCGTGCCGTCGGCCAACGCCTTTATTACGGCGTCTGCCACCGATGCCAGCTCTAAGTCGGCCGAATACTCCCTCCGCAGCCTCCTACACTCGCAGAGCCTAGAGAGGACGCCGTAATATCCCTCCGCTATACTCTCTATCGCTATCTCTATAGGCGTCGGCACCGTTTTTTAGATGTGCCTTATTTATTTAAGTGATGAGGTCAGGCTAGCGGATTTGTGAGGAGGGATCTAAGCGCTGACTACTTCTTAGCCCTCGGCGCTATGTAGTCCTTGGGCGCAGACTTAATGGGCTCCAGATAAGGCTTAAGGGCCTTGGGTATTTCGACGTAGCCGTCCTTGTTCTGGTAGTTCTCCAATATCGCGGTAATAGTCCTAGTGGTCGCCAGCCCCGTGCAATTGAGCGTGTGAACGTATTCCTTCTTAAAGCCCTTCCTAATAACCCTTATCCTTAGCCTATATGACTGCCAATCTGTTGTATTGCTACAGCTGGCCAACTCCCTATATATGCCCTGGGACGGGTACCAGACCTCTATGTCGTATTTCTTAGCGGCTGGAGCCCCTAAGTCGTGGGCGCAGATGTTCACGACCCTATAGGGGAGCCCCAGGCCCCTTATGAGCTCCTCGGTATTCGACGTTATCTTCTCGTGCCAGTCCCAAGACTCCTCCGGGAGAGAGAAGACGTATTGCTCGACTTTGTGGAATACGTGGACCCTAAATATCCCCTTAATATCGCGGTTGCCGGCCCCAGCCTCTTTCCTAAACGCGGGCGACCAGCCGGCGAAGAGGACTGGGAGGTCGCTCTCAAGCAGATCTTTATCGTGTAGATACGCCGCAAGCGAGTGCTCGGCCGTAGCTATTAGGTATAAGTCCTCGCCCTCTATCTTATATATCGCGTCCTTAAACGTGTCTAGGTCTATTACGCCGCGTATGATCTCGTGCTTAAGCATATAGGGCGGCACCACCACCTTAAAGCCCTTAGACGCCAAAAAGTCCAAGGCGTATAGGGCGAGCGCGAAGTCCAGCCACACCAGGTCTTCGAAGAGGTAGTAGAAGCGGCTGCCGGCCACCTCGCCGGCGGTTATTGTGTCGACTAGGCCCAAGACCTTCTCCGCCATATCGGCGTGGCCCACAGGCTCCCAGTCCAATACCTTGTAGGGCACTCCTTGGGGCACCGCTGAGGCGGAGCCCTCGCCCACCTTAACCTCGCCCCAATACCTAAGCGCCACTGAGTCTACGCCCTCGGGGCATATGGGGACGGACTCATGTATTAAGTTGGGGAAGCCGTAGAGCAGTTGCTCCCTCTTCGCCTCAATAGCCTTCAGCTCGTCCTCAGCCTTCTTGAGTTCGGCGGCAAGCGATTTGGCCTCTTCGGCGAGGCGGCGCCTCTCCTCGGGCGAGGCCTTAGAGGCCTCCTTGGTGAGCAAGTTATAGCGGTGGCGCATGTCGTCGACGGCCTTATGTAGCTCCCGCCACTTTAGGTCCAGCGAAATGAATTGGTCAACCAACGAGGGATCCATCCTCCTGGCCTTCAACGAATTTCTAACTAGGTCCGGGTTAGTCCGCAACGCCTCTAAGACGCTCCACGACATGGCCCCATAGAGCGACGCTCTTATATATTTGAAGTCAGGCGCGGCGCAAGAGGTCGACTACGGCGAGGGGCAGCGCGGCTGGGTATTTGCGGAGGTCGTAGACGGCCATAGGCATGGCGAAGCTCCTGGGCCATATCTCTAGATATAATTTTCCTCTATGAAATACTAAATGTATATATATTTCTCCATCCTTCATAGGAGATTTAAAAATATATCTACGCCCATTTTCATATTTTATTATATCAACTAATTTATAGGATTCTTGCGATTCTATAGCTCTCACCAATGCGGCGAGCTCGTCCACCGAATATTCCTAACACCGTTATAAAAAGCTACTAGCCCATCAGCTATACTACCTCGACTTCGTAGGCGTCCTCCTCGCGCTCGCGTAGGGCTAGGGCTATTCTATCCGCTATCCTCCTCGCGTCGGGGATCACCGAGCCCATGTAGAGCAACGTGGCTAGGCCTAGCAACGCCATAGAGAGGGCCAAGGTGCCGTCATAGCGCAGCTGAGCTATATATATAGGCGTTATGTAGCGATCGACGCTCATAAGCCTTATAAACGCCACTGATATAGTGAATAATAAAGAGAGGGAAAGCCCTATATAGATAATCCATCTACCGTCATGTCTATTCTTTGAATAATATATAATATTAAGAATTACATATGGCACTATAGATATAAATGTCATTGCATATATGCCTAGTAAAATCGTGGTCACGTAGAAGAGTCCGCTGAGCCAAAGATTGAAAACCGCGTAGAGGACCGAGAATAGGAATATGAGCAACCCTATTCTTACAGCCTTAGTTACTATGGAAAAGGAGTCCATCAGCTACACTCGCCGGTCTTACAGTATGGGTCCTTGCCCTCCTCGAGCGCGGAGAGCCTTACGGCCTCAACGGCAGCTGATAAGGTCTCCTCGCCCTCCAGCTTTATGGGCTTGAGGGCGAGCCTCTGGGGG
>JZWT01000043.1 GCA_000960885.1 Thermoproteus sp. AZ2
TCTAAGTCCGTAGAGGTCTTAGGATAACCTCCGGGATATCCTGATGACTTCGCCGTCCCATAAAGCCGCCGTGATGTAGAAGCCGAGATACGCGAGATAGGCGCTGCCCGTCCCCAATACGCCGAGTAACCCCAGCACCGACTCGACTAGGCCGATCAAATCCGTCAACAACAATAGGGGGATCACTATGACGAAGACCTCCGGCTCTCTGGCGACGGTCGAAATAAGGGAGGCTAAGGCCGTCATGAGCACGCTGACTATGGCTATCGGGTCCAGCGTAAATGTGGCCAGCAATATGGCTAATACTGCGGCGAATTTATACACGGACAATATAGCCAACAATCTCTGCACGCCGCCTCACTGCTCGGTGTATTTATCTTTATATACCCCTAGATGGGGCCTCCGCATGGAGGCGCCCGTGCCGCTAGTTAAGGAGCCTCTTAAGATAAGCAAGGGCGGCGTAGGCGGCCTTAGGCCCGGCAGAGGGTTTTCTAGAGGCGAAGTAGAGGCCGTCGGCTTAAACGTGGAGCAGGCTAGGCTGTTGGGCATTTATGTGGATACGAGGCGTAGGTCGGCCCACGAGGAAAACATAAAGGCTTTGAGGGAGTGGCTCATAAAGGTGCTGAAGGGCGAAGCGGGGCCGTTGCCCCCGGCCCTGCCCAAGTCTATCTCAATAAAGCCGAAGCGGGGCCGCGCCTTTAGAGGGCTCACCACGGCGGGTAGGAGGGCCAGAGGTCTCTTAGGGACTAGATACAAGGAGACGCACCACCGCAAGTTCAAGAAGAAGGCTAGGGAGAGGGCTGAGAAGCGTAGGCACGAGACAACGCGCGGCCTCGGCAATTTACAGCGTATAAGTAAAATAAAATAATTATTTAAATCTTCTAAGCCTATCTATTAATGACTCTATCTCTAGATTTGTAACGGCTAAAGGTATATATTCTCTTTTACATATCTCTATAGCTAATTTATCCACCTCTCTAACTCCGTGTAGCACCAACACCGCCGGCTTTAAATTGACCACGGCGGACATAGACTTTACGGCTATCACGGGCGATCTCCCAGTCGAGACTTTAGTAAATATGGCGGCGCGCTGGGAGGTGCTCCCGTAAAGCCTCAAGTACTCGTTTGAGGGGACGTCGAGCACGAGCTTTATGCTGTCGACTAACGTGTAGCCGTATATGTCTATGGCGGCTGGGGGCTCCACCAGCACGGAGGCCTCTATGGCCTCTAAAAACTCCTTGAGGGGCACCGGCGCCGTGAAATCCCTCATGTCTATAACGGCGGCCCAATATTTCTCCCTCAAAATCTGGCGCATGAGAAGGTTGACCATGGGCCCGCCGCGCTCTAAGTCTGCCTCGATAAGGGCTTGGACTAGCCTCTTGACGAAGCGGGCGCCGGGGAATTTCCTCCGCCCCGACTCGTAGTCGCTTATTACGCTGGGCGACGTGTTGAGCCGAGCGGCTAAGGCTGTCTGAGTCAAGCCAAATATCAGCCGCCATCGCTTTATGGCCTCCCCCGGGCTGTCCGACATAATTATATCACCTGCGATATACATAGCAACATCTTTATAGGGCTGGCTCATCAAAAGACCTAGGAAGTAAGTTAATAAAGATTGTGATTATTTCACTCTAGGTGCGCCTTCTCAAAAAAGCTAAATATCGGTGTTCTCCAGCCTCCGTGCTTAATCGAGACGAGATATTAAGCCGCGTTAGGGAGATTAGCGCTTCTATGAGCCAGCTCGAGGGTCAAATCTCGGCCATTACGGCCGAGATCGAAAACAGGAGGACCGCCCTAGGCGAGATAAGGAGGAGCTTGGCGGAGGTCAGGTCGCAGATAGACAACATAAGGGGCAAGATGCAGAAGATTAGAGACGAGCTAAATCAACTGAGGTCTAGGCGGCAGGAGCTCCTAGAGGCCCTGAGGAGGAGCCGGGCCTCTATCCACGAGCTCAACATCGAGCTGCAGAAGCTTAGGGAGAAGATCGAGGTGTATAGGAAAGCCTTAAGCGCGTTGAACGAATACGCTGGGGGGAGGGCTGTGGATAAGGATAAGATAAAGATGTTGGCCGAGCGCCTCGAGTTTTATTTCGAGACAAGCCCCACCGACCCCGAGTGGGAGAAGCAATTTATAAAAATAATATCTGAGATAGAAAAAGAATTAAATATTATGGATTCAATAGATAAATTAAAAGCTCATATACAAGAAATTAAGAGTAAAATTGATGAAATAAAGAAAAAGAAAGAGGAGGCGCGGAAGGAGGTGGAGGCCATAGTTAAGAACATCATAGAGCTCAAGGAGAAGATAAACAGCTTGCGGAAAGAGCGAGAGGACGCCTACAAGCAACTAGTCGAGCTGAAGAAGAAGAGAGACGAGCTAAAGCAGAATAGGGATAGGGTCAAGCAAGAGATCGCGGAGCTCGCGCTTAAGAGGAAGGAGCTTAGGGCCCAGCTCGCCCAACTACGCGACGAGCTGAACAAATACACAGTCCTCTTAAAGGCCATAGACCTCTCGGAGAGGTATAAGGCCGCCGCGACTACGCGGGAGGACACTAGGCGTAGCCTCAAGGAGAGGGCCGAGGAGATATATCAGAGGTTGCTGAGGGGCGAGAGGCTATCCCACGAAGAAATAGAAATATTGATAGAGGCCGGATATCTGCCAGAGGAGTAGTGAGGGTTTTAGTCCTCTATGTCGATAGAGATGGAGACCTGAAACAAGCCGATATCAAGACCCCAGTAGTGGGCAGAGACGACGTATTGAGGCTCGGGATCCAATATATTTTAAGGCACCCAGACGACTCGGACGCCAACGCCATATTCGGCGCCATCAACGTATACGACAAGCTGGTCGAGAGGCTGGGACGCGAAAACGTAGAGGTCGCCGTCGTCTGCGGATCCCCCGACGAGAGAATAGCCAATATAGTCGTCTTAGACGAGCTGAATAAGGTCCTCTCAATATTCGATGCAGACGCTATACACTTCGTGTCGGACGGGCCGTCTGACGAGGCGGCGATACCGGCTATACAGACTAGGCGCCCAGTCATCGCCGTCGAGAGAATCATCGTGAAGCAGTCGCGCTCCGTTGAAGAGACCGTATCGCTTATAAGATATTATCTCTCCAAGGCCGTTAGAGATCCCGCATATAGGAAGTACACAGTAGGCATCCCCTCCTTCCTCTTGTTCCTCTATGCATTATCTATAAGTATAAATATGCCGATTATTTCTTATATTTTGGAGATGGGCATCCTCTTCGTCTTATTTCTCCTATTTATGTATGGATTTGGGATATACGACTTCCTCCGCTCCGCGCTTAAGCGCTACGAGGCCACCTTTACCGTCTCAGTAATATCCCTCTTCGTCACTATCATCTACTTGATCTTGGTCCTCTCAGGCATATCTGGAGTGAAGCTCATCTATAACCCCTTGGTGCCCGCCCTGACCCTCACAGCCCCATTGATAAGCTACATGGTGGAGGGATTCCTTGATCATAAATATATTACTAAATCATCTATAATATTATCAATATTAGTTTTTTCGTTCTTCGATTTAATAGTACCCCCTATAATAGATAGTATAATAACTAAAGTGTTTCAAGTGCAATCTATTCTAGCTAACATACTGATATTCTCCGCTGTCGTGTTGGCCGGCATATTGGTCTCCCTATTAGCCGCCCGTGCCCTGCCGCGTATTATTAAATAGGCGCTACCCCTGCCTATCCCTTGAGGAGGCCGCCGCATTAGCCGACGCCTTGGGGTGTAGCATACGCGCTGAGGGGGAGGAAATAGTGTTCGAGTGCGGAGACTGCGGAGGCCTCGCCCGAGCCGCCTATCTCAGGCCAGTTGAGGTGAGGCGGGGCGGGCGGAGGCCTTTGGCGTATAGGACCACGGCGACTATGGACCCGCTCACCGCCAGGCTGATGGTAAACCTAGCGCGGGTTAAGCCCGGCGATAAGGTCTTAGAGCCCTTTATAGGCGTGGGGGCCATCGCCGTCGAGGCCGAGGGGATCGGCGCATACGTAGTCGGCGTAGACATAGACATCGACTTGTTGAAGGCGGCTAGGTCTAACACGAACGCCGACCTCATACACGGCGACGCCAGATTACTGCCTCTAAGGCCCGGCTTCGACGCCGCCGTTGGGGATCCGCCCTACGGGAGGCTCTCAATCGTCGAGGGGGAAGTGAAGAAGTTGCTGTACGCGGTTGCCGAGGCGCTCCCGGGCCTCGTAAAGCCCGGTGGCCGCGTAGTCTTGGCGGGACCAATATATTTCGATCTAAATCTCTATAGTTGTTCGATGTATTTACACGGGGGTCTATATAGATTGATTTACATTATTCGGGCTAATCAGGAGGAGGCCCCTCGTAATACACCCTCCCCCTATACGTCCGGGGAGCGATCCAATCTAGGAACTGCCTAACGTCTGAGACCTCGACCTTGAACGTTATGGGGCCTAGGGGGGATTCGTTGGGCTCCGTCACGAAGGAGACGACGCCAACGTA
Source organism: Thermoproteus sp. AZ2 (assembly GCA_000960885.1). Lineage (GTDB taxonomy): Archaea > Thermoproteota > Thermoprotei > Thermoproteales > Thermoproteaceae > Thermoproteus. Next base: position 4,493 of record JZWT01000043.1, read on the forward strand.
GGCGGCTTGTTTGTTTATGCTGAAGGACAAGACGTTGTTGCCGATAGCAGACCTGGCCAAGACTGACCGGGCTGAGTCTTGAATGCCTTGCCTCCATATGGCCTCCTTGAGCTTGGCCAAGGCCTTTGCGTCTGAGCCGTAGGCTATTATCAGCTTCCTATTCCCCTCCTCTTTAATCTCCAGCCTCTCGGGCTCGAAGACGTTTAGGAGAGCCCTCTTGACCTTCTCCAAGTTCTCCGTGGGCCTAACCTCGACGACTACCTCGGCCCTCACAGCGACCTTATTATGGACTCCACTTCGGCGTCTAGGTCGCCCTCAGCCTTATTTTCGTTGACCAAGATATAATCCGCCCTAGATAATAGATCGGCTACGCCGAACTTTAACTCCCTATATTCCCTCATCATAAAGTCGGCGATCGACCTAGGGTCGTCGGCCCTCCCCCGGCCCATCAAGCGCATTAGCCGAGTCCGCCTAGAGGCGACCACGTAGACTAAGTAGAGCGAGCCCAAGGCCTCCTCGATAGCTGCCGCCTCGTCGAGGCTCCTCAAGCCGTCTATCACCACGTCGCCCTCGCCCCTCCTGAGCCCCAGCCCGGCGACGACGGCCCGCGATCCCCTCTCCAGCCTAATCAAGACGGCGGCCTCATCGGGCGTAACTCCCCTAGCCTTGGCGTACTCCCTTATGACGTCGCCCATAGTATATATGCGGAAGCCCCGTTTGGCGAAGAGCGACGCGACGAAGGACTTGCCGCTGCCGGGAAGCCCGGCTATGCCCACAACGCGCATGAGCTATCTTGGGGCCAATATTAAACGTAGCTCGCCGTAGTCGGCCTCGGCCTTAAAGCCTTGGCTAGACATATGCGTAGGCGTGGCCCATATGCCGTAGTATCTAAGCCGCCTAATCAACTCGCCGACGCTCAGCCTCAAGTCTCCGAATTCGTGGTAGAGGTAATACCACGGCCTCCCAACGCTGTATTCGGCTGATAGGATCTCCAGCAAGCCCCTCACGTCGTCCTTAGCCCTCTGGGCCATAAGCGCCGTGAACTCCGCGTCGCCCAGCTCGGCGAGCCACAAGGGCCCGATGGAGCCCGCGGCCTCACGCCGGTAGACCCGCCTGTAGCCGCCATCGTAGAGCAGATAGCCTAGGTTCTTTAGAGAGTCCGCGGCGTCCCGCGCGCCCTCAGCCACCGCCGCGCAGATCCTAAAGTAGTGTCTCTCCCAATACGCCAACAGGGGCCTTATGGCGAAATCGTTCGCGGCGGCTACCCTAGCCATATAGCCCAGGAGCGCCCTTAGGCCGACCTCAACATAGAAGGGCGTCTTCTTGAGCCTCACGCCGTACCTCCTAAGCGCCTTCTCCCTATACCTCCCGACCAACACGGCCGTGTCCGTGGCCGTCGCGCATAAGAGGCCGTTGTCCCTAATTGCGTAAAAGGCTGACTCCAAAAACGGGGCGGGGGAGCCGAACGGGTCTATGTCGACGACGTCGCACGCCCTGCCGAGCCTCCTCAGCAATATGTTCGCGTCCTCGTTGTATACATCGGCGTCTACCCCGTTTAGCTCTAGGTTCTTCCTAATGACCTCGTAGGCGAGCTTCGACACGTCGTTTAGCACGAGCCTCTCCACGGCGTTTGTCTCAAGCGCGTATCTTATCCCGCGCACGCCGGTTGCGCTTAGCGGCTCGCAGACGACTAGCCTCTCGCCCCTCAAATAGGCGTACGCGGAGAGGGCTAAGGCCGATATAGTCCGGTTGCGCTCCATGAATCTATTGTAGAACACCGGCGCATTTGCGGGGTCGGCGTAGGCCCTTGGGTCAGGCGCCAGGAACTTCGCCGAACCCTCTTGGAGCAAGACGAAGTCCTTCACTCCTCGACTACTGTTACTCCGAATATCTGGCCCAGAAGCTCGGCCTTCTCCCGCCGCTCCTTATCCCTCACCAAGAGCTTCGTCTCGTTGCCGTATATAATCCCGTCCGGGTGCGATTCCTCAAGCCTATACTTATTTACGTCGATGGCGCGGCTCGCCATGTCCATTTCGTCCGCCTTAACCGTGCGGAATATGTCTATCCCCTTGATTATGGATCCATCCATCTTCATAATGATCCTAGCCGCGCGCTCCGGCACGCTGTATTCGCCTTTCTCGTACCTATAAAGGGTCTCCCTAGACACGGACAACATCCTAGATACCTCATTGAGGCTTAGGCCTAATCTCTCTCTGCTCCTGCGGAACTCCTCGCCGTCTATTATGGCATAGCGCTTGCCCTTGCTCCTAATAAACCGCGGCATCTCTCCGCGAAAGGCCTTCGCCAACGTCGCAAGCGAGACGAAGTTCATGCCGCTCTTCCTATACACCACGCCCTCCTCCAGCACCTCGCCGTGGGCGGCGGAGATCACGCCTATAGCTGACGCTTTCAAAAAATCGGAGAGCAGCTTCATGTCGCGTATAGCGCTGTTCGACACCTCATCTACATCCCGCGCCAGCTTTAAGAAAATCTTCTTGTCCTCATGCCTGACAACCATTGTGTACGCATAAGGCCTAGATACGTCTATGAATAGCTCCTCTCCGTATTGCCTTATCACATTAAGCGTGGCGTTTAACAAACGCTCCACTGTCTTATTTTTACATAAAATTTTTTAAGGCTAACGCCCTTCACACGGCGTGTGGAATACCCGGCAAATCTGATTGTGATGAGGCATTCATGCGCCGAAAAGTAATATTTACCCCCATATTCAACGCATGTGAAGCGCGTGAGGCTCAGCAATAAGGAGGTAAAGGAGCTGGCGGCGAGTCTCGGAAGATTGGGGGAGATCTTAAAGAACGCCGACGTGGTAGAGGTAGGCGAATTGGAGGGCGGGAAGGCCATATACATAGTCGACAAAACCCCCGCCCTCTATAAGGCGGAGGTCCAGGGGCTGGGCGAGGTCATAATACCGACACTTTATCTTTTGCACAAATCGCCTATGGGCCAGGGCGTGGCCCAGCTGTACCCCCACCTCGTCGTCGACGCGGGGGCCGTCAATCACATATTAAACGGCGCAGACGTCATGAGACCCGGCATAAAGAGGGTGGAGGGCGATTTCGACAAAGGCCAGCCGGTCTTAATAGAGGACGAGAAGGGGAGGATTATAGCGATAGGGGTATCGCTGTATTCGCGCAAGGAGCTGGAGGCCGCGGAGAAGGGGAAGATGGTCTACAACGCGCACTACTTAGGCGACAAGCTCTGGAAGTTGTCCCTAGAGCTGGCCAATAAATAGCTCTATAGCCTCGAGGGCCTCGCGGCTGGGCGCCTCGCCGTATTTCTTGAGCACATCCAACGGAATAGATAGGCCTAAGGCCCTCAACATATTGGCGACTTGTAGGACGTTTCTGCTCCTCCTGCTCAAGCTGGCCGACTCGAAGTCTATTATGACGGGCTTCCCCCCTCTGATTAATACGTGGTCGCCCGGCCTAGAGAGCTCGCCGTGCGAAAGCCCCAGCTCGTCGAGGGCAAATGCTTGCTCCAGCAACTGGCGCGCTACGGATATCCTCTCGCCGCGACTGGCCGAGGCCCACCAAGAGGGGATGGGCACGCCATCGACGTATTCCATCGCTATGACGTCTCGCGAATAGGCGATCAGCCTAGGCCCCACGGACACTTGATTCGCCAAGGATAGGTAGAAGGCCTCGTCTAGGAGGCTTGGCCTCTGGGCGTCGCCCCGCCTAATTTTACAAGCCAGCCGCCTCCCCCGCACGTCTCGGCAGAGGAGCACGACGCTGTTGTTGCCCTTGCCTAAAACGCGCGCCTCGCCCCACGCGATGGAGCCCCCCAGCTCGACCGCCAGGCCGAGATCCTCCAGCTGCCTCCACACCCTCGTAGCGTGGCGTAAATCGCCGCCTATGGTCAGGGCCAGGGCGACCTCGAGACGCATATATACAGGTCGGTAGGAGGAGTATATGAGCAAGAAGGACCTAGTGGTTAAGAGGATAGCGGAGCTCGTAAGGGCCGGGGCTACACTGACCTCTTACACCTGCCCCGTCTGCGGCACGGTCTTAGTGAGGCTCAAGACCGGTGAATACTACTGCGCGAACTGCGAGAAAACGGTAGTAGTCGTTAAGTCAGAGGAGGAGGCGCAGAGGGCCGCCGAGATATATAGGCTCAACGAGGTGCGCCAAATAATATTCAATAAGATATTGGCCGTCGGAAAAGAGGTCGGGGAGCTGGACAGCGATGAGCTGATAGATAGGTTGAGGGTCCTCTCTATGTTGATCGACATATATGAGAAGCTGAGCAAATTCAGCCTCCAAAAACAGGGGGAGTAATCAGCTGGGTAGGGGTCCGCTCATCGTCGCCATAGGACCACGTCATCACGTTTATAACTACGGCAGGCGTATATGTGCGTGATGACGATCACCGCTACCTACTGATGAGGAGGGTATGCAGCGCTGATCACTTGAGCTCGAACTCCACCACGAACCCATACTCCGCCTCCTCCCCCGGCGCCAAAATCCTTAACCCCATGCCGTTGTGGTAGGCGTCCGGCGCGCCGGACATGGGCTCCACGGCCACGGCGCCCTTAACGCCGGTGTATATCTGTACATAGGGCATATTCCTCCTGGCCAAAACTATCCTCGACAGCCGGGACTCGAGCACCACGGGGTCCTGCTCTATTAGGAAGCAGTCGTCGTACTCCCCGCCTTCGCCGAACTCGTGGGGCTCGAGCCCCCCAGTAGGTATTTTATTCAGGGCGACGCACCTCATCGCCCCCCGAGCCCTTATACGCCAAGGTCCCTCCACTAGGAAATATGGGTGGGCCCCGACCGTCAACGGAGCCCTTCTAGGCCCCATATTGCGCACCCTGACCGCCACCTCAAGCGCGCCGGGCCTCAACGCGTAGGATACTCTGCACGAGAGCCTCGAGGGGTATCCGGAGTGTTCCAGCTCCAGCTCTAAAACAGCCGCGTCCGGCCCAGCCTCGGCCACGCGCCACGTCTTATCCATCACTAAGCCGTGTATTGCGTTGCCCTCCTCATTCTTGGGCAACTCGTACAATACTCCGTCTATCTCATAGACGCCGCCCTTCACCCTATTGGCGTAGGGTATTAGGACGGCCATGCCGCCCCGTGTCTTCCTAGAGAGATCGCCCCGTAATAAGACGTCTACGCCCCGGCGCCTGAGCGCATATAAGTAAGCCCCCTCCTCATATATGACCGCCTCCGAGTCGCCGCTTATGAGCCTTAACACATATTTTTGAGAGACCTACTTAAATTGTGTTGAAGAGGGAGCTCCTAAAGCTATTAGAGGAGGACCAAGAGCTTAGGGAGGCCGTTAGGGCTAGGCTGGGGATAGGCGAGCTCGTGTCGTCCCTACAAGCGCTCTCGACGAGCCTGGAGAAGCTCGCGGAGTCCGTCAAGGCGCAGTCCTCCTCCGCCGAGGCGGCGGCTAGATGCGAGGCCCTTCTGCGCGCGCTGGCCCAAGCCGTAGAGGAGCAGAACGCGTTGTTGAGGGAGATCGCCAAGGCCGCGGCCGCGGGGTCCGCGGGCGCGCAGGCTACGGCAAAAGAGGCCGAGGAGCTCAAGCGCGTCTTAGGGGATCAAACAACGGCCATACTGGAGGAGCTCAAAAAGCAGGGCGAGCTCTTGAAGAAGGTGCTCCTAGGCCTACAACTGCGGTAGCTTAGAGGGGTCAAGCCCCGTAAATTTTTTGTATTTATCGACGCCGTATTCGTTGATCACGTCTAGCCTTATCTCCAGGGCCTCTTCACTAAGGGGAATAGATCCGACTCCTCGTGGTCGTTGTGGTAGATAACCGTCGCTATATAACGCTCTATCCTCCGCCTCTCGCGCTCCCTCAATATGTTGTTGCCGAAGCTCTCTATTAGCTTGTGGTCTGCGGAGAAGGGGTGGACCACCTTCTCAGGGAATAGGGGGAAGACGTAGAGGTCCTCCATCCTGGCATGGACCTTGATGAGGAACTCGTGTATTCTCTCGAGCTCGCGCCACGCGACGTCGTCAGGGAGTTGCTGGAGATAGTAGAAATGGGTCTTAAGCACCGCGTGCTCCACCTCAAGGAGCCCTATTAGGTCCATATATCCCCGCGGCACGGGCAGTTATATATTTATGCGCCTTTATTAGGACCTCCCTAGAGTTTTTGTAGGTGATCCTCGCGACGGCTTGCTCGAAGGGCAACCACACAAAGCCCGTGTGTTCCCAAGAGATCTTCACGTCCTTGCTCTTTGCCTCGGCCACAAATAATATCACGGTCTTCTTCACCCTTACGCCTCCCCTCATATAGACGTAGTGGATCTCCTCTTTAAATCCCGGGAGGAGCTCTACGTTTAGCCCGGTCTCCTCCTTGACCTCGCGCAACGCCGTCTCCTCGGGCGTTTCCCCCAGCTCTATATTGCCCTTTGGGAAATCCCAGTGGCCCGAGGGGTAGTGGAGCAGGAGGTAGAGGGGTTTTCCGCCCTCTAGGAAGAACACGACGGCGCCTGCTGAGACCTCAATGCTCATAAAAAGGCATTGCGCCGGCCTAATATATGCGTATCGCGCCGACGCGCCTCGCGTTGGTGACGCTGGTGGGCGCCGCTACGGGGCTTGCCCTAGCCGCGTTCCTCAAGATCCTCCTCTTGATAGAGGCCCTATACGCGCCGGTGGCGACATTGCCGGGCGCTCTGGGCGAGGGAGGGCCCGTGAGGTTCGCGTGGGGCCCTTTATACTTCCTCGCGCCCCCGCTGGCGTTAATCGGCGTGATGGCCTCCTATGTCGTCAAGCGGGCGTTGGGCGTGGCCGCCTTCGGCGTTGACGCGGCCTCGAGGGCCTACTACGGCGAAGGGGAGCTGGGCCTCCGCGAGCTCTTGGTAGGGCTTACGGCGTCACCTATACTGTTGGGGCTCGGAGGCTCGGCGGGGCCTGAGGGGCCCGCCGCCGCGATAGGGGCCTCTATAGCGGGGCTGGCCAATAGGCGCGTTAAGTGGCGCGAGCTATACGCGGCAGGGATGGCGGCTGGAATAGGCGGAATTTTCCGAGCGCCTATAGGCGGCGCGGTGTTCGCGGCGGAGGTCTTGAATAAGTGGGGGCTTCTCCCATACGCGCTAACGGCCTCCCTCGCCAGCTACGCTGTTTTTAGCTCGCTCACGGGCTTCTCCCCGCTGTTCGGGGCCGTAGCGCTCGCCGTCTCTCCCCCGGCCGTATTAGGCGCGGCGTTGACCGGCGTAGTGGCCGGAGTCGCTGGGGCGGCCTTCTCCTCCTTAATTAAAGCCGCGAGGGAGTACGCCGGCGCGCCGGCGTTGGCGGTAGCTGGAGCTATTACGGGCGCCGCCACGCCGATCTTCCCAACGGTGTTAGGCGCCGGCTACGGCTGGGCCCAAGCCCTCCTCCTAGGGGCCGCTGTCTTCCCCTCAATTATGCCTCTGTGGCTCTACTTAGCCGCCTCGGCCGCGGCCAAGATCGCCTTAACTAGCTTGACTGTTGGGGCGGGGGCGCCCGGCGGAGTCGTGGCGCCGGCCGTAGTCTTCGGCTCATTTATAGGCGGCTCGATGGCCCTGCTCTTGCGCCTGCCCATAGCCCCCTTAGCGCTCGCGGGCGCCGCGGGTGCCCTGGCGAGCTCCTTGAAGACCCCCGTGGCCAGCGCCTTGATCTGCGCCGAGTTGGCCGCGTCGCCGATAGCCTTAATCTACACGGCGCCAGCCGCGTTGATGGCCTATGCCGTGAGGCGGGGTTTGAGGGCGTGAAGATATTAATGGCATACGAGGACTCGTCGTGAGGTCGTTGAAGGAGCTTAGGGCTGAGGCGGGAGGGCTCGTCGAGAAGTTGCCGTATCAAGAGATGGCGGATTCGCCCACAATAAAGCAGTACGTGGATTGGCATAGATATGAGGGCTATGCGTCGAGGGCCCCTCGCCTTAAGGGGCGCGCGGGGCCTTGCGAGGTCCTCATAATAAACGGCTGGCTCGCCGATTACGACGGCGGCTGCGGCTCGATAGCCGTGGAGACGACGCAGGAGATCTCGACGACGTTCCGCATAGAGGATAAGATGAGCGCGCGGCACTTCGCGGCCCTCGAGGAGGTCGTGGTGGTGAGGCTGAGAGGGACCCCCAGAGGCGTTATAACGATTAGGGCTAAGGCGTCGGGGGACGGGGGCTTCGCGCCCGCCCACGTCGTGTTGGAGGCCTCGGAGGGCTTCGCCGGCGATGTGGCGGTGGTGGCCGATAACGAGGGCAATCCGCTCAACAGCCTATTCGTCGAGGGGGCGATCGGCCCCGGCTCCTCGCTCAGCCTAGCGACTATCTCGGCCGCAGGCGCCGGCTCTAGCCACGTTAGGCTCCGCTTATCGGTGGGCCGAGGCGCGGCGGTCGCCGCTAGGCCGGCCGTAATAGGCGGGTATATGAACAGCGTATCTGAGGAATACATATTGGAGGGCCCGCAGAGCTCGCTGGAGGTGATAGGCCTCGAGCTGGGGTCGGGCAAATCTAGGATACACCACTACGTGGCCGCGATAAACGACGCCGAATATACCCGGGGGCGCGTCAAGCTCCTCGCGGCCTCTTTAGACGAGGCGTGGATAGTCCAGAGGGCCTTGGGCAGAATAACGCCGAAGGGGCGTTGGAGCGAGAGCATAGCGGAGGGCGTCACGTATATAGCCTCGAAGTCGGCCGTGGCCGTAACTCAGCCGATATTATATATAGAGACGGGGGACGTCGCCGGGGCTAGGCACTCAGCCGCCGACGCCTCCCTCGACGAGGATAAGGCCTTTTATCTAAGGGCGCGGGGCATCTCTGAGGAGGAGTTCCCGTGGCTAATAACCCTAAGCCTCGTGGACCAATATCTATCATCTACGACGGAGAGCCTAGAAAAATTACTAAGACAATATATAAGTATTTTGGGATAAGTCGCCGCGCGCCGAATTATTATAACGTAAAAAATATAATTC
>JZWT01000044.1 GCA_000960885.1 Thermoproteus sp. AZ2
ATAAACATTATAACTATATTAAAATTTAAGAGCCCCATCTATGTTCATCGGGGGCATGTCGTCGGGGTGGATTTTTAGCTCAAGGAGTTTAGGTCTCTCGGCGGGTTCTGTGATGAAGCGAATAGCTTTATCTATCTCTGCATCTGAGCTTATCGACATAGCCTCGACGCCGAACGCCTCCGCCAGCTTTACGAAGTCGGGATTTGTGTGCACCGTGCCGTATATCCTCCCCATTTTCTGCGCCTTTTGTCTGGCGTAGAGCACTCTGTACGCGTTGTCGTTTATCACGATGATTTTTACGCCGATTTTCTCCCTCACCGCCGTCTCTAGGTCTTGTACGGTCATCATGAACTCGCCGTCTCCTAGGACTGCGTATACGTCGCGCTGCGGATACGTCAGCTTTGCGCCTAAGGCGGCGGGGAAGGCGAAGCCCATTGCTCCTAGGTTAAACGCCGCGAGGTATCCCCTCGGCGACCTAACTCTTATGAAGGCGAAGGTGTATACTATATGCATCCCCTGGCCGCCCGTCATGATGAAGTCGCGGGGGAGGGCCTTGTCTAATTCGTGGAAGAACTTGGAAGGGTTCACAAAGCCCGTGTAGCGTCTGGATAAAGCCTCTTGGAGGTACAATTCCCACTCCCTTCTGATCTCCTCAATTGTCCGAAGCCATGACTCGGCCCTCTGTCGCCGTATCTCCACGGCTGAGAGTTTTCTCAAGAAATCTACGGCGTCTGCGTTAAGACGGAGCGCGTATACGATGGGCTTGCGCTCAGCGAGCGGGTCTAAATTCACGGCTACGACGTCGCCCCTCGGGGTATAATTATAGCCGTATGTCGTGACATCTGACAAGCCCGCCCCAAGGGCCAGCACGAGGTCTGCCATCAAGAGCGCTCTGTCGGCAACGATATTCCCTCCGCCGAACCCCGCTCTGCCCAAGAAGAGGGGGTGGTCCTCGGGGAAGGCCCCCCTCCCGTTGCCGGTTACGGCTACGGGTATGCTTAATCTCTCGGCGAGTGAGACAAGCAACCTGTATCCCTCCTCAGTATTGACGCCTCCTCCCGCTAAAATAATAGGCCGCTCGGCCCTCTCTAGTAACTCCGCCACCTTTTTCACGTCCTCGGGGGAGGCGTAAGGCGGCGGCGCAGGCCTTGGCTCGCACGGCTTTGCCTCGGAGGACATAGACCACACGTCTTCTGGCACTTCTATGAAGACGGGGCCTGGGGGCTGGGACATGGCTAGGGAGTAGGCCTCGGCCACCGCGTCCGTCACCTGCGACGGCTTATCGATGCGGAAGGCGGCTTTTACCATCGGCTTTATTATTTCTCTCTGCGGCACTTCTAGCCAGGAGTCGAGCCCGGCGAGGCGGCGCTTTACGGCTCCCGCGATTAACAACATGGGGGAGCTATCCTTATAGGCCATGGCCACGGAGATCAGGGCGTTGAGGAATCCAGGCCCTGCGTGCACCACGGCAACCCCCGGCTTACCGGTTAGCCTCCCCTCAGCGTCGGCCATAGACGCCGCCACTTGCTCATGGCGCGTAGATACGTACCTAATTCTGCTGTCCCTGAGGGCGTCGATGAAGTCCAGTATCGAGGTGCCTATAAGGCCGTAGATCCTCTTTACGCCCAATTGCTCTAGACAATTGACTACGGCCTGGGCGACGTTCATGGCATATTGACCACGTTCTCCGGCTTCAGCCCCGCCAAGGCCCTCACCACGTTCTCCAAGGCGGCTTGGATTATTCTCATCCTCGCCTCGTTGGTCGCGCCGGCGATGTGGGGAGTCACTATTACGTTAAAGCCCTCCTTGGCCGCTTGTATCAACGGGTGATCTGGAGGAGGGGGCTCCGCCGAAAATACGTCCACCGCGGCGCCAGCGATCCAGCCCTCTCTTACCGCCTTAGCCAGCGCCGCCTCGTCACAATTTCTCCTCTCGCCACGTTGATCAAGACGGCGTTGGGCCTCATAGTTCTGAGCTCCCTCTCGCCTATCATGCCGCGGGTCTGCGGCGTCAGGGGGACGTGGATGCTTAGAATATCGCTTTCGGATAGCAACTTAGGAAACGGCCTGTATTCGACGCCGGCCCTCTCGACCTCCTCCTTTCTTACAATATCGTAGTAAGCCACCTTGGCCCCAAGCGCCGCCGCCCTAATCGCCACCTCTCTGCCTATTCTCCCCATGCCTAAAACGCCCCACGTCTTTCCGTAGACCTCCCCTATTGTATTCATGAGCTCGCTCTGCGTCCAAGTCCCCGCCAATAGCTTGTTATGGGCATATATAGCTCGTTTTAGCAACATCAAGGCCAGCATTATGGTGTGCTCCGCGACGGATATGGCGTTTGCGCCGCCTATATTAGCCACGGGGATGCCGCGCTTGGCGCAAGCCTCTATATCTATGTGGTCGTAGCCGGTGCTGGGCTGCTGTATTAATCTTGCCTTTGCCATCTTCTCGCAGAGCGCCGCGTCTATCTTTATGCGGAAGGTGTAGTCACCTACCACCACGTCCGCGTCGGCCACATGGCGCTCTACCTCCTCAGGCTCAAATATCGTTACAACCTCTACTGTGTCCATAGGAATGCCATATTTTTGCGCCACCGGCGCCGCCCACATCCTAATTAAAGCATCAGGTACAGGGGATAGCACGACCACCTTGTATTTAACCATAGGCACTATCTCATTATATTTTATAAATAATAAACATAGATATAAGTAAAATAAATATAGCTTTAAATTAAAGATATTCTATTAAAATTAATATTCCATTGGTGCTTTTTATTTTATATCTCTTATTTTAGAAATTTTTTCTTTTGCATGTATATACAAAGAGAGTCCTAGTATTAGATCGGTAAGGGCCGGCATATAGCTAAAAGGTAAGGGACAAGCGCAATGATAGGTAGCGACGCGCCATTGCAACCCCAGATCACATAGATGCCACACCTTAGAAGAGACCTGCCGAACGGCTTAGCTATACTGTAAATATGGCGTCGTAGCCCACCGTCGTTATCGTGGCTAAAATGTGAACTAGAGGATAAGAGGTGCTAGAGAAGGCATGGTGCGGGGGGTGGGATTTGAACCCACGTAGGCCTACGCCACAGGGTCTCTCGGGGCCGCGAGGCCCGCTTGAGCCCTGCCCCTTTGACCTGGCTCGGGCACCCCCGCTCGTCTCTAATCAATAAGCGGATTAAATACTTTTACGCCGAGCGTAGCGGTATAGCGGCTTTAGGCCCGCTGTGTTTAAAAGCATTTTATTTCTAGTCTCGAACGTGGTGCTGCCTACGCCTTTAAATCTCCTCCGCAGACCCGGCGCAATTCATCTATTCCGCCTGCGCCTACCGCCGCGCCCGGCATCGAAGAGTGGTCGATGCGGCGGAGCGCGCGGTCTAGCGCTCGCCTGGGCTGGCCGGCGGCTTAGCGAATTTTAGCCCGAGCCTCTTCAACTCCGCTAGGACTAAATCTATGTACTTATCGACGCGGCTCGGCTCTATGCCCTTTTCGCTCAGCTCGCGCTTTAATAACTCCATGACGGCTTCGTAGCGCTTATACTGCTCGTTGAGGCGCCTCCAGGGGATGCCCCTTAAGGCTCCCTTTAACTGCTCGTCTATAGGCAAAACTCCCTTTAACATTAGCAAGGAGATTATGGGGTAGCCGACATAGCCCCTATAGATAGTGCCGTTGTCGTCGCTATAGGCGACGCGCCTCGCGACGTCGACATATACGCGATATCGCCTATCGCCCTCCGACGACGTCACCACCGCCTCGTTGTCGCCTCTCAGCTCTATGCGGCCGTCGGCTATAGCCCCCAGCGCCTCGAGCACCTTGATGCGGGGCGGCAACCGCATTAAATGCGCAGGAGCGTTAAGGCGATTACTATAGCCATCACGACAATTGATCCGATGACGAGGGACTTGGGGGATAGCTTTATCTTTTCCATCTCCCCCTCCATTTTAAAGTTTAGGAGGCCCGCCGCCGTGAAGACGTTTAAATTCCTCGCTCTCCTCCTCGCCATATAGGGCTATGCGCGCCCGCTTAAAAAGATACCTCCGCTTCCCATCCTATAAGCCGTGCGCCGCCGGCGCCTCGGGCTTTATCACCTCCCTTAGCACAACGGTGGCGTAGCTCCCTCTAGGCAGGTCGAAGGAGAGGAGGGCCTCATCGCCTTTTACCTCGCGGCGTAGCCACCTAGGCCTCACCCACATGCGCCTGTAGGAGCCGGAGGCCCCTAGGGGAGGCACCGCGAAGTCCGCCAGAGAGACCCCCTCCTCGCGTAATACGCGCAATAATAAATCGCGCGCCACGCTCTCGGGTATCCTTATCCCCGGCCCCGGCACGGGGAGGACCACCTCGCCGGCCCCTCGAGCGGCCGAGGCTACTACGGGCGCGTCGTTTATCAGCACTAGGTCTTCGTCGAGGGCCCCCTCGCCTAGGGCGAGCCGCGCCGAGAGCACCTTGTTAAATATATATGATTGGTAGGCCTCGATATATATTTTGAGTATTCTACGCGGTATAGACATCACGGCGTTCCAGAGGTTTTCGCGGGAGGCCAGCGCCTTGAGCACCTCCCTCTCCTCTAACATGGCCTTGGGCATTTGGGATAAGGCATCGGCGTATTTGCCCATACACGCGAGCTCTCTAGCTCTTTTAACCGCGGGGGACTCCCCCTCGAAGACCTTGCAGAACATAGTCTCTAGAAACGCCTCTGGGTCCCTCTTGACGAGGGCGCGGCCTAAGACGTGTGTGACAGGCCTAATAGAGCCGAAGCGCTGATAGCCGTAGTAGTTAGGCAGCCTAGGCGCCTCCTCTAAGGCCTTTGAGGCGCACGCGCCGTTTATCCTCCTCACAACTATCGTGAAGCGGTTTCCGTAGATCTTCTGCGGCGATATGGGCTCGTCCATGCTCCAGAAATCCCTGTATTCAACGCCGTCTATTTTGGGCAGGTCCTCAGGCCTTGCGCCGTATATAGATATTATTTGCGAGGTGACGGCTCTAGTATCCTTTATGCCGCCGACCGTCAATTCGCCGCGCCTAACCCCCAGCCTCCGCTCTATGGCTATTAGGAGGCTCAGCGTATCTACCCCCCTCTTAACCACGTGCACCCAGAGCCAAGGCCCCGGCCTCTGCTGTAGGGCCACCCCCGAGAGGGAGACGACGGTGCCGTCTTCCAATATCTCCTCGACGACGAAGTCCTCCGGCCTCTCCTTGACGACGCCGCCGCAGGGCTCTGTGTCCGTTATATACCAATCCATCCCGAGAGCTTTATCGAAGGGAGGGGCCGGCCTCACTACTACTTCTCCCTCTTCCAAGCCAGCTGAATGCCTACGTTGGACGAGAGCTTTATCTTGGTCTTATTATCGACGAGGGCCTTGGGGACCTCGAGGGACGGCTGGCGGCCCTCGAAGTAGAAGTAGAGGTAGCCCAGGTCGAAGGGGTCTAGCCCTAGCCCCCACGCCGTGGCGTAGTCGGTCTCGCCGCAGTTATCTCCGTACACGGTGACGCCCCAATAGCGCTGGAATCCCTTTATAGGTCCGTCGCCCTCTATTACAAATTTTCCATCTATTATGCAGAAGTAATTCTTTTGTATTTTGTATAAATCGGCAATATATTTATATAATGGCCTAAATCCCTCGTAGAGATTTTGTACATCTTTCGGGTCGACTATGTTGAGGGACGCCGTCGGCATAGTCAAATACAGGATGACTTGGGAGTGGCTCACCGGCATGGCCACCGCTATCTTCATAACGGATTCGTCTAACGCTTGAGGCAAGACCTTGACGCGCACCTTATTGCCCGTAGTAGAGGTCAACTCTATCTTCTCCTTGGCGTTCCCCTGCACTTGCAGAATCCTCGCCTTATACTTATTGGCGAGCTTTTCAAGGCCTAATATCTTGACCGCCTTCTCGAAGTAGCTCTTTGGCATAGAAAACGCTATAGATACGTCGCGCCCTTGGAGCCTCTCCAATATAGCCTCGATGACTTCCGGCCTCGGGTTAGACGGCGTGGGGATATAGGAGTGGACTGCCAGAAGTATTAAGGCGTCTTTCTTGGGCAACTCCTTAGGGATAGCGTCTGGCCCCAAAGCGCCGATCATCACCCATATTAGGTTACCCATTTAACTCTTTTGCGCATGCGTCGTAAATCTCTTAAAGCTCTGGCCCTATTTGTTCGGTGATGTGCGCGTTGGTGGCTGAGCGGTGATAGATGACGGACGGCCTGATTAGAATAATTTTTAAAGCGGTGATATGAGGAGGCTATGGCAAAACGCGGCGGCAAGAGGCAGGTAGGAGCTGGCTATAGATTTCACATAACGCCGGGCATCTTCATGAACAGCCTAGTCCCCGTAGCCGACAACTCCGGCGCAAAGCTGGTCAGAGTAATAGGCGTAGTGGGCCACACGGCTAAGGGCACTCATAGGAGAGTCTTAGGCGCCGGCGTCGGCGATATGGTCGTGGTAATAGTCAAAGAGGGCAAGCCCGAGCTGAGGAAGCAGGTGTTCAGGGCGGTGGTGGTTAGGCAGAGGAGGCCTTTCAGGAGACCCGACGGCACTTGGGTGGCCTTCGAGGACAACGCGGTGGTCCTCATGACCCCTGAGGGCGACCCGAAGGGCACTGAGATACACGGCCCAGTCGCCATGGAGGCCGCCCTCCGCTGGCCCAGCATAGCCAACTTAGCCAGCATAGTGCTCTGATGTCTCGAGTCAAGGACCCGTCCCTCGCCCCTAAAGGCCGCCAACAGATTTATTGGGCTGAGCGCAACATGCCGGTCTTATTGGCTATACGCCGCCGCTTCGCCGAGGAGAAGCCGTTGTCGGGGTTGAGAATAGCGGCGTCTCTACACGTCACCAAGGAGACGGCGGTGTTGGTCAAAACATTAATCGCCGGCGGGGCCAAGGTCGCGTTGGTCCCCTCAAATCCGCTTTCTACGCAGGACGACGTCGCTGCCGCCTTGGCCGAAGACGGCGTGGAGGTATACGCGTGGCGGGGCATGGGCGAAAGGGATTACTACAACGCCATAGGCTTCGCCTTATCCACGTCGCCGGATATAACTCTCGACGACGGCGCCGATTTGACCACCTCCCTCCACAAGCTGGCCCACGGCGTAAGGGATGAGGTCATCGGCTACGTCTTAGAGACGGCGGGGGGCTTAGACTTCAAGGCGCTCGCGGCCAAGGTCAAGGGGGGAACCGAGGAGACCACCACGGGCGTCATAAGGCTACGCGCCCTGCATAGAAGCGGGCAGCTCCTATACCCCATAATAGCCGTGAACGACTCCTACACCAAGTATCTATTCGACAACAGATACGGCACGGGCCAGTCCACGTGGGACGGCATAATGAGGGCCACGAACTCGCTCATAGCGGGTAAAGTCGTCGTGGTTGCCGGCTACGGCTGGGTGGGCCGCGGCATTGCGATTAGGGCTAAGGGCTTGGGAGCCCGCAGAGTGGTAGTGGTCGAGGTAGATCCGATTAAGGCCCTCGAGGCGGTGTTCGACGGCTTTGAGGTAATGCCTATGTCTGAGGCCGCCGAGATAGGCGATATATTCGTGACGGCGACCGGCGATATACATGTGATAAGGGTTGAGCACATCTTGAAGATGAAGGACGGCGCCATACTCGCCAACGCGGGCCACTTCAACGTAGAGGTGGACGTAGAGGGCTTAGAGAAAATAGCGAAGGCGAAGAGGAGCATAAGGCCCTACTTAGACGAATACGAGCTGCCCAACGGCAGACGCGTGTACCTAATAGGCGAGGGGAGGCTCGCCAACTTAGTGGCGGCCGAGGGGCATCCGTCGGAGGTCATGGATATGTCGTTCGCCAACCAAGCCCTAGCCGCCGAGTATATAGCCAAGCACAAGTTGCCCTTAGGCGTCCATAAGTTGCCCTACGAGCTAGACGCCGAGGTCGCCCGCCTAAAGTTGGCCACCATGGGGATAAGAATAGAGGAGCTCACGGAGGAGCAGAGGAAGTATTTAAGTAGCTGGGAGCTAGGCACTTAGGTGAGCGGAGCTCAGCTCTGAGGGCGGTGACGAGACTGACCTGCGGCGACGCACCGCCTCATCAAATCTCTGTAGAAATTAGCGGCCTTCCTAACCTCTCTTATATTTCGCCTCAGCGCCGCTAAATCTGCGGGGGGAGCCCTGAGCTTAACAGCTCTTGGTATAATTCCATCAACTCCTTAGCCCTCTCTCTATAAAACTCGGCTAGCGCTACCGCTCTCCTACACTCGAGCTGGTCTACGCCATCCTCCTCGGCGTCTACGCCGAGCATGCGCCGGGCGCCCTCGCCGCCACGCGCGTTGAGAGCCTCTAGGGCCCTCTCTACATTTATACCGCCTAGATACTCGGCGTACTTTCTAGCTATATACTCTACCTCCACGGCAACGCCCTCTTAATAACTGTCTGCCCTATATATTCCTCCTCCACAGCCTCTTCGCGCTCCTCGACGCCCTCCACCTCGTCTTCGGCGTAGTCGATAGCCTCCTCCACCGCCTCGGCATCCGCCTCCACGACGCTCCACCTCTTGCCGGTCTCAGCCCTAGACATAGGTATTCCCAGCACCTTCGCAGCCTCCCGCGCGGCGTCCTCGCCAGCCTCGTAGTACACCTCGGCCAACACCGATAGCCTCTCGGCGAGGGAGAGCTTAGAGAGCTTGGCAAGCGCTGAGACGGCCGCGCTTTTAGCCCTCACAAGGGACACGCGCCTTTAGGATAAAAACGAAATGGTTAAAGTGAGTCAGCCGAGGTGCTTAAAAGTGATGAGTAAGTAATTGGGCTCGGCTGGCCGCCTATCGCCGCGCTGATCCAATGAATAATAACACCCCATTTCTCACGTGGAGATACTCAATAGAGTAAAAGACGTTGGAGTGAGGATAGCCTACCAAGAGGTCTTCGGCGTAAACAACTCGACGAGGCCTGAGGGCCTTGAGGAGGTCCTTAGATCTGCTGAGGAGGAGGCGAGGAAGGCGCTGAGCCTAGAGGCCTTAAAGGACCACCCCATCATAAGGATCTATAGAGATTTCTACTGGAGAGTCATAGGCATAGACCCCACTAAGCAGAGGCCCGCCCAGGAGGCGTTGTTGCGCAGAGTTTTAAGAGGTGAGCCGCTCCCCCGCATAAACCCGGCCGTCGACATAGGCAACGCCGCCTCTATAAGGTGGCTCGTGCCCGTGGGCCTATACGATATTGACAAGGCCGGGGGCGACGTGTTGGAGCTGAGGTGGTCCAACGGAGAGGAGTTTATGCCGATAGGGGGCAAGCCCACTAGGGTTGAGCGCCAAATAATACTAGCCAGAGGGAGCCTCGTGCTCCACGTATACCCCTACCGCGACAGCGAGCTGACTAAGGTCGATGAGTCGACTAAAAATATCCTAATCGTGGTGGCGGGGCTCAGGGGCGTATCGGACGACGTTTTGACGGGCTGTAGCTCCTATATATCCTCACTCTTTGAGAGGTTGCTCGGCGGCAGAGCTGGGCCTATTAAGCTCGCCTAACCCGCTTGAGGAACAGCTCTATTAGGTCGGCTACGCTGGGCCCCTCCAAGACTCTTAACTCCCACGAGGCCCTCGCTATGGGCTTATCTATCTTAACCGCGTCCTCTATCCTAGCCGGCGTGCCCATTATTACTACGTCCGCGTCCACGCGCCTAATAGTCTCCTCTAAATCCCTCTTTTGATCCTCCGTATAGCCGAGGCTGGGCAGGACCGGCCCCATGTGTTTGTAACGCTCGTAGACCTCCTTAATTACGCCGACGGCATAAGGCCTCGGGTCTACTACGACGGCTCCGTACTTCTGCGCGGCTATGTAGCCGGCGCCGTATGGGAGACCTCCGTGCGTCACCGTGGGCGCATCCTCTATTACTAACGCCCTCTTGCCCCTAGCGAGCTCCGGCCTATCCAGCGACACCTCTAGGTCGGCCTTTGCTATCAGCGCGTCGGGGTTGCTCCTCTTCACGTTGCTCACGACTCTGTCTACGTCGCCTGGCGCCGCGTCGTTGACCTTAGTTATAATTACGGCGTCCGCCATCCTCACGTTAGCCTCGCCAGGGAAGGAGGAGACCTCGTGGCCCGGCCTTCTAGCATCGGTCACGACTATGATGAAATCCGGCCTATAGAAGGGGAAGTCGTTGTTGCCGCCGTCCCAGATCACGACGTCGCCTAACTCCTCTGCTTTGACTAAGACCTTGCCG
Organism: Thermoproteus sp. AZ2; assembly: GCA_000960885.1. GTDB lineage: Archaea > Thermoproteota > Thermoprotei > Thermoproteales > Thermoproteaceae > Thermoproteus. The sequence goes on from JZWT01000044.1 coordinate 10,175, forward strand.
TAGTCGACGCCCGCGAGCACCGGGACGCCCATGTCCACGTATTGCTCGTACTCCTCCCTCTCCTCAAAGGTTATCGCCCTTAAGTCCTCCTTGGTGCGGTACAGCTCGACGGCGCTCGCGGCCAAGTCCCTATAGGGCATTGGATGCCTCACCACCACAGGCTTAAGTCCGCGCCTGAGCAGCTCCCTAACCACGGCCCTGCTCACCGTGGATTTCCCGGCGCCCGTCCTAGTGGCTAAGACCGCGATGACGGGCTTAATCGAGTCGAGATACGTGTCTCTGGGCCCGAGTATCCTAAAGGAAGCCCCCGCCGCTAAAGCCGCCGAAATTATATGCCCCACGTCGTCGTATAGGAGATCGCTGTAGGCTAGGACGACCTCATCGACGTTTAACTCCTTTATTAGCTTGTACAGCTCGCCGTGGTCGCTCCACGTGTAAATCGGTACGCCCTCGGGATATAGGGGACCCGCCAGCTCGGCGGGGTATCGTCGGTTGGGGATAGGTATTTGGGTAGCCAAGAAGGCGACTACTTTGTATTGTTCATTCCCTCTGAAGAACGCGTTAAACACGTGGAAATCCCTCCCAGCGGCGCCGATTATCGCCACCCTCCTCCGCATATTATAGAGAAATCAATAGCTTATATAGGTTTAGCCTTATAAGCCTCCCTATTTAATATGTCGGTGTACATTATATCAGATATACATATAGGATCTCCGCGATCTAAAATAAAAGAGTTACGGCAATGTCTCCAGAGGGATAACATAGACATACTAGTTATAGCAGGTGATATATATGAAAAAGAATACAGGAGGGTTGAAAGAGAGGAGGCCCACGGGCTTTTCGAGAGATTGATAAAGGTCTTGGGCGTTAGGCCGAAGCTCATGATAGTATCCCTCAGCTCTTCATCCCACGACCCGCAGATAGGCCATTTCGTAGGCGAGGTGGACGGCGTAGAGGTCGACGCTTGTAATTGCCCTATATCGTTCAACTATATGGGCGAGGAGTACGTGGTGGTCCACGGGGATATAGCGGTGGGGGACGGCGTATTGGCCTACATAATAGACCGCATAAGGCCGGGGGCCGTCGGAAGGATCTTGAGAAGGAAGCTAAAGCTCTACGCCAAGACCTGGCTCATATACGGGCATAGCCACGTCCCCTACCTCAGCCTAGAGGAGAGGATCTTAAATCCGGGCTCTTGGAAGGCCTACGGCATTCGGAGGACTTTAGGGGCCGTTTACGAAATGCCCTCGGCTCGCCCAATCTGCAAGCCAACGCCTTAGCCCCCTGAGCGCCTCTGGGACTTCGCCTAGGTCCACCACCTCGCCGCGGCTCCGCGGTAGCTCTAGACACCTCCGCCAACAGAGCGCGTATTTAATATTACTCCTGGCCTCCTCGGCCACTCTCTCCTCGCTGAACGGTGCCTGGTTTAAGACCGCGCCGAAGCCTCTGTAGGCGACCACATGAGAGTAGCGGATATATACGAGGGCCCCCTCGGCTGAGGCCAGCGCGCGGCTTATGGTCTCGCGCCTACACGTGGGCAAGTTCAACACCACTACTCTATAGCCCCATTTAGCTATGGCGATTCCTAGCCCTATCCACTTCTCAGCCTCGCTGGGGGGCGGAGGTATCAATGTCACGGCCCTTTTACCGTTAGGATTAATTATAATATATTTATAATCCCTTAAAATATTCATAGAAATTTAAATATTATATCTTTAATTAGAGCTAAGGGGATATAGCCTGAGAATAACTTCCCCTCGCCCCTAGCTAGATCGTATAATAACAAAGACGGCGTGCCGAAAACCCCCAACTCCTCGGCCAATTTATGGCACGCGATGCCTTTATTCCTCTCCTTACCCCGCGCCTTAACTTTGCCCGAGTATATGTCCTCTATGAGCTTAAGCCTTTTCTCAACGCCGTTTACCTCCCTCAACATTAAGTGTAGTGGGACCGCGTCGTCGTGTACTATGTAGTCGCACATGGCGTATGTGAGGCCCCGCCCCGCGCCAGCTCAACGAAATAGCTCTCAGACTCCCTAAATAATCTAGCGCAGAAGGGGCACCGCAGATCGAAGAACACGACGACGGCCTTATTAGAATCGCCTATTTTTATGGGCGCCTCCCTCAGAATCTCTTGCACTAAGTCGGTTCGCCTAACCACAAGATATTTGGGGAGCATATTATGAATAGCATATATGAAGAGATTGGTCTTTGCCGAGCGGTGAGGAGGGGAGCGAATGCGGATGACAGGTGATCAATAAGTTACAATCAACTCTCCCCTAGCATATTTTAAATATAAGGGTGTTATATAGGTACTCGAGGGATGTCATGGCAGTTGAGGTCATCAAGGCGTCTGGCGCAAAGGAGCCGTTCTCACCTGAGAAGCTCAAGAGCTCCCTCAAGAGAGCCGGCGAGGACGTCGGCGTGGGCGTAAACGGGGAGTTCTCTATTTCTGTGAATAAGCAGAGCGTATCCAGTTGGGAGCTATCAGACTTAGTCGAGCTCGAGCTGTTGCGCAAGGCCGTGGATAGGCCGGAGTACGCCAAGGTGGCCGCGTCGCACTTGTTGGGGAGGATATACAAGGAGGCGCTGGGGAGGAGCTTCCTAAGGGATAAATCGCCCTCGGCCTATAGGGAGGGGTGGCGCGCGTCGTTGGAGCGCCTGGCCTCGTTGGGCCTTCTGAAGAGCGACGCCGTTAAGGCGGCCGAGTGGCTTGAGCCTAGGCCGGACTTCGACAAAGCATTAAGCTACAACGCGTTGCGCCTCTTCACTAACGGCAACTACGCCATTAGGGGGCCCGACTTCCGCTTGGCCGAGACGCCGTCTATGGCAGCGGCTAGGGTGGCGACCGCCGTCGCTAGGGGCCCTGAGTGGGCGCGCCGCTACTACGAG
>JZWT01000045.1 GCA_000960885.1 Thermoproteus sp. AZ2
ACATCCGCCGGACGGATCTCATAAACTTTGCGTAGCGCCGCTACGTAAGGCATATATAGCGTCGTTATATAGAGGCAACGGATGGCCTTGCCCATAGCCCTTCTGTTAACAGTTTACACAATAAGCGCGAGTCTGCCGCCTTATTCGGCCTACTCCTATCCTGTCGACGTACCGGCGGGATATGTGGCGACTATAACGCCGCATTTACCGCCTATCTGTAACTCGACGGGGCCTTTAACCGTCTTAGGCCCCGCCACAATATCCTACATCTGCTACAATAATTCGCCCAATACGACCACTATATCCGGCTATATAGACCTCGAGTTAACTGAGGTGGGCATAGAGCGCACGCAACGAGGCGCCGGCGCCAATCCTTTAGCCGTAATAGCCGCAATCGGTGCGGCGATCGCGATCGCTGTAGCGCTTATGGTCCGCCCGCCCGGCGGCTTGGGGCCGCGCCTCAAGAGCTTGGCTCTAGAGGAGCAGATTAGGCATAGCATAATCGACTACCTAAACAAAGTCGGCGCCGCCACGCTCGCCCAAATAACAGCTCAGCTGAGACAAGAGGAGGGCCTAATTCGTTGGCATTTATACGTCTTAGAGAGGGAGGGGAGAATAAGGTCTGTTAGGGTAGGCCCCTATAAATTCTATTTCACAAAGGCTAAGAAGGCCGCCGAGGTAATATTGGCGTCACTCGACCCATCCCTCGTGCCGCCCGAGGATAGGGCATTGCTCGACCTATGGGCCTCTAGCTAAAGCACCTTATATGGCTTATTGTCCCTCACTAGAACTATTCTGGGCTTAATGGGGGCCGAGACGCACTCGTAGGCGGCGATTATCAGCCTATCGCCCACTTCGCCGAGCCTCGCGGCCGCGCCGTTTAGCTCCACGGCGCCCGGCTCGCCCTTTATTACATACGTCGAAAAACGCGCGCCGTTGTTTATGTTGTACACCTCGACGCGCTCATAGGGCCAAATGCCCGAGGCCTCGAGCAGATCCTCGCCCAGGGTTAGGGAGCCCTCGTATTCTAGGTTCTTCCTCGTCACGACTGCCCCATGTATTTTCGCCCTCAGAACTATGGGCACGGCGCACCGGCGTAGCCGGTTTAAATATCTTCTAGCTCCAGAGACATGTCTAGGGCCTTGGCGCTGTGGGTCAGAGCGCCTATGGATATGACGTCCACATACGGCGCGTAGAGGTGCGCGGTCTCCTCAGTTATCCCGCCCGACGCCTCGAGGATTAGGCGATCCCTAAGGCCCAGCTCCCTTAAGGCCTTATCCACCTCGGCCACCTCCTGCGGCGACATGTTGTCCAGGAGGATCGCGTCGGCGCCGGCCCTCGCGGCCTCTATGGCCGTGCCCAAGTCGCTTGCCTCCACCTCGATTTTTGGATAAAGGAGGCGACCCCCCTCGCCCTCTTCACCGCCTCGGCCACTCCGCCGAGGGCCTTTATGTGGTTGTCCTTGATCAACACGGCGTCGCTTAAGGAATAGCGATGGGGATCCCCGCCGCCCAAGGCCACGGCCTTCTTCTCTATATAGCGGAGGAAGGGCAGAGTCTTCCTAGTCGCGGCGACTCTGACCTTGGGGTTGACGGCCCTAGCCCTCTCAACTATTCTCCTAGTCATAGTGGCTATCCCCGAGGCGTGCATCAAGAGGTTCAGGAGCGTCCTCTCCACCTTCAGCACCTCCGGCGCCTCGCCCCTGAAGACGATGGCCCTATCCCCCGGCTTTACCTCTTGGCCGTCGCCTAAGGCCGAGAGCACGTCGAACCCCAACAACTTGAGGAGCTCCACGGCCTCCTCGACCCCCGCCAAGACGCCGCTGGCCTTGACCAACACATAGGCCTTCAAAGGCCTCCTAGGCACTATGGCCGACGTAACGTCTATAAAGGGTAAGTCCTCCTTAAGCGCCTCCAACAGCTTTATGGCGAAGAGCCTAGCCTCCAGCATATCTGAAGCATAGGTGGACCCTATATCTTTCATCTTTCCAAGGGGCGTCAACCCTGTAGTGCGCGCCCCTAGACTCCCTCCTCCACATGGCGGCCTTGGCTATGAGGTAGGAGAGCGTGTCCTCCTCCGCTAGCTCGGGCAACGCCTTCGCGATCCCGGCCTCGCTCCTCATAACGCCCACGCCCTCCCATAAGGCGTCTTTCGCTCGCCCGCTCCTCACCTCGCCCTCATACTCCTCTATTACGTCGCAACGAGGCCCCTCCCAAGCCCCCGACGTGGCGTAGGCCCTCGCCGCCTTTGCAGCCAAGGCCCCTTGCACCAAGCACTCCAACAACGAGTTGGAGGCCAGCCTATTGGCGCCGTGGAATCCGCTGTTGGACGCCTCGCCTAGGACGAACAAGCCTCTGATGTTGCTCCTGCCCTCTGCGTCGACCGCGGCCCCGCCTATGGCATAGTGCGCCACGGGGGTCACGGGTATGGCCTTGCCGTACTTCGCGACAAGGCGCGGAAGATCAGTGAAGCGCTCTACATCTACGGCGGATACGTCTAGATACACGGCGCCCGTCCTCTGAATTTCTAAGTACACCGCCCTAGCCACGACGTCGCGCGTGGCCAGCTCGCCCCTAGGATCATAGCGGCCCATGAATCGCTCCCCATCCCCGTTCACCAATAGAGCTCCCGCGCCCCTCACGGCCTCCGATATGAGCTCCCCCTCGGGCGTCCCCGTTGGGTGGAACTGGACGAATTCTAGATCCCTCAGAAGCGCGCCGGCCCTAAACAACGACAATAGGAAGTCGCCTGAGGAATCAGTCGAGGAGTACTTATATCTGCCTGCATATCCCCCCGTAGCGGCCACCACCACGTCCGATTTTACGGCCGAGCCGTCGGCCAGCTCAACGCCTACTGCCCTATTACCCTCTACCAAGACCCCCTCCGCCGCGGACTCCACCACGTCTACGCCCGCCGCATTGGCGGCTTTATAAAGCGCACCCCATAGAGCCGAGCCCGTCGCATCGCCGCCAGCCGATAACACCCTCGCCCTAGAATGGCCGCCCTCTAGGACCAGCCTATCCGGCCTAAACCCGAGCTTAACGACGTCTCCTAGGACGGCCCTCGCGAGCCCTATATAGGCCCTAACCACCCCCTCCTCCGCCAGCCCGTCGCCGGCCTTTAGGGTATCGGCTATATGGGGCTCTACGTCTGAGTCGTCGATGGGCGCGGCCACGCCGCCCTTGGCCTTAGGCGTACTCCCGCCGTCACGCCGCTCTGTGACTATCGTTACTTCGAAGCCCAGGCGCCTTAAGGACAAGGCCGCGTAAAGCCCGGCTGCCCCGGAGCCTATTACGACCGCCCTCATTGGAACTGGAACATCCTCTCGATGGCCGCCTTAGCCCTCTTCGCTATCTCCGGCTCCACTACTACGTGGTAAACCCCATCCCTAAGCGACCTATAGACCTTCTCCAGCGTGATCAGTTTCATGTATTTACATATAGCCCCCTCGGACGCAGGTATGAGCTCCTTGCCCGGCGCCTCCTTCTGCATCCTATAAATTATCCCGGTCTCGGTGGCTATGATGAAGCGCCTCTTCAACGAGACCTTGACATATTTGACCATGCCCTCGGTTGAGAGGAACTTGGGCTCTACGCCGAGCTTAGGCAGCTCTAATAGGCAAGCCGTGCCGCAGCCGCACTCGGGGTGTATTAAGAGCTCGGCGTCTGGATACCGCTTGGCCACCTCTAAGATCTTGTCGGCGCTCAGCTCGGCGTGGACGTAGCATTCGCCGTTCCATATCTCCATGTTCTCGCGGCCCGTCTTGTACTTGATGTAAAGGCCTAGGTATTTATCGGGCAGAAACAACACGGGCTTATCCCGCGGAATAGCCTCCACCACCTTCAAGCAGTTGGCCGAGGTGCAGACGTAGTCGGATAGGGCCTTCGTGGCGGCCGAGGTATTTATATAGGCGACCACTACGCCGTCTGGATGGCGTTCCCTCCATTTCTGGACGTAGGCGTTATCCACAGAGTCTACTAGGCTACAGCCCGCGTTGGGGTCCGGTATTAACACCTTCTTATCAGGGTTCAAGATGGCGGCGGTCTCGGCCATGAAGTATACGCCGGCGAAAACTATCATCTGCGCCTTAGTCTTGGCGGCCTCCAGCGATAAGTTTAAGGAATCGCCGAGGAAGTCGGCTACGTCTTGCACCTCCGGCAATTGATAGTTGTGGGCCAATATCACCGCGTTTTTCTCTGCCTTGAGCCTAAGCACCTCGCTCTTTAAGGTCCATATACGCCGATGGCCATATGCTGATATCTCTGCTCAATCAAAAATTGCGCTTGAAATATTACCCTCGGCGGGGGCTTTACTTAATGCGTGCGCAAATATTGCGCTGGAAATGCCTTCTACACAGGGAAAATTTTTATAGACCTGTGTTCAGGGGGATATGGCGTCGCCGTTTATGCTCTTACTTTGGGCAGCGGCGGTTTTCGGGCTCACGGCCCTATTCTATAGGCTACTCCTCGACCTAGTAAAGCCCGATCCAACTGCCTTGGCGATAGTCTTTTACATGGTCTTGTTAACGATCTCGCAATACGCGGCATCTAAGATTACGACGTATCTATGGTTCGCCGTGCCGGCAGGCGTTATGACCTACGTCGCCACGGTGGCTATGCTGGACATAATCACGCTTAGGGAGGGCTTTCGCTACGCGAGGAACGTGGTATTGGCGGGCTTCCTCTCGCAGTTCCTAATAACTGCCGTGAACCTCGTCGTCCTCAATTTGCCCTCGGTGGCGGCCCCCAACAACATATATGCATACGTCTTCTCGACGTCGGCTAGAGTGGCGATGGCCTCGCCTATAGCATATCTAGTGGCCGAGACCCTAGACGCCTATATAGTCGCTAGGCTGGGGGGCGCCATATGGAAGCGCGTAATAACGGCGGATCCGATAGCCATGACCATAGACACGCTAGTCTTTATGCCCATAGCTTTTTGGGGAGTTCTGCCCCCGCCCGTCTACTGGGAGACTGTGCTGGGACAATTAGCGGCTAAGCTCACGCTTGCCCCAGTAATAGTGGGGGTAGTATATCTCAATAGGAGGTATTTGCTCAAAAAGGCGTATGAGGTTAGCCGGTAGCCCTTGGCCCTAAGCGCCGAGTATATATCCTCTAGCTCCCTATATACATCCCACTTGAGGTTTATCGATACAGCTTCGACGTTTTCCTCCAGTTGCTCCGTCCTCGTGGCCCCTATTATGGGGACTATGGCCACGCCCACCTCCTCGGCCCTCTTGAGGATCCACGCCAAGGCCAGCTGGGAGTCCTTTACGCCGAGCCTTTGGGCCACCTCGTGGAACCTCTTCACGGCCTCTAAGCGCTCAGGCGTCATATATCGCTTAGGCAAATCTGGCATATATGTGGCCCTAGAGCTCTGGGGCACGCCGCTTAGGTATTTGCCGGTGAGGAACCCCTGCGCCAACGGCGAATAGGCCAATACGCTCAGCCCATATCTCTTGGCCGTCTCAAGCTTTGCGTCGTTGTCGCGCTCGAGCCAATTATAGAGCTCCTGCATAGAGACGAAGGGCACGTGCAGCTCTCTAGCCAACTGAGACATATAGGCGTATGCGTCTGCGGGGAAGTTAGACGCCCCTATGTAGTTGACCAAGCCCCTGTGGACTAAGTCGGCCATGGCCTCCATGGACTCCTCTATGGGCGTAGAGGGATCGGGCCAATGCATCTGGTAGAGGTCGACGTAGTCCGTCCTAAGCCTCTTCAAAGACTCCCTTATCTGCCACATGATGTGTTTACGTGATAACCCCTCGCCGTTGGGCCAAGGCGCCATTTGTCCCCTAACCTTTGTGGCTATCACGAGGGACTCCCTATCGAAGCCCTGTAGGACTTCGCCCAAGATCCTCTCGGAGGTCCCCACGTGCTGGAGATCCACGGGCGCCATGGCCCCATGGTATCTATTGGCCGTATCTATACAATTTATTCCTAAATCTATTGCTCTCTTTACAATTCTCCTAACTTCCTCTACATTTATTTTGTAGACGCCGTATTCGTCTTTTTCCTCTAAGTGCGGGAGGTGCCATGTGCCGAGGCACAGCTTGGAGACCTTAAGCCCGCTTCGGCCAAGGTTTATGTATTCCATGGCAACACCGAATTACATTTTAATGTTAATATAGAATAAGGTTATGAAGGCGGTCCGCGAGACCTCCAATAAATAGCCCAACACGTCGCCGTTGGCGCCCCCCAGATGCTTATAGGCGGCGTAATATAATAGGAGGGAGGCTGTCAGGGCCGTTGCGGTTGCCGCCGGGAAGAAATAGGCGAGTAGCGCCAGCGCGGGGACGGCCAAGGGCCACCTCCTCTTAACAGAATTTATATAGGCGGAGCCGAGGCCCTCCTTAAACGCCTGCGAGAAAGCGGCGAAGACCACGGCGACGGCCTTAGAGAACACCTCCGCCGCTATTAGCTGTACTGGGCTTTTTAAGTAGGCCGTGGCGAAAAGCACGGAGATCACGACGGCGAATATGCCGGCGGTCCCCCGCCGCGGGTCCTCTAAGGCCGCCCTAGCCCTCTCGCGGTCCCTCACCATTAACGCGTCCGCCGTATCGGCTAGGCCGTCTAGGTGGTTAAGGCCTGTGAGAGCCAAGAGGGTTAGGTACGCCGGCAGTGAGCCCGCCGCGCGCATGACTAACGCGGCCACGCCGCCTATCACGGGCGCGACAGTATAGGGGAGTGCCCAGGCGCAGGAGAAGTCTAGCTCGGCCCTCACCGGGAGGATTGTGAAGAAGCCGAAGAGGGCCCTCAGGCACTTAGCCGACGGCATCGCCGCAGACAGCCCTAATTAAGATCTCGTCGAGTTCTCTGCTCTTTATGGACGCCCTGGAGTAACCGGGCAGCCCCAAGTCGTCGAGAGGCCTCACCTTTACGCCGACGGGCCTAGCCCTCATGACGAAGAAGTGGAGCCGCGTCCTCCACACCTCTACGCATTTGGCCAAGGCCTCCACGACTCTAGGCGCTTCCTCAGCTATATATGTCCTTGTAGCAACGGCGTGCGCCCTCAAGGCCTCAGCCCCCATATGGTATATGGCGTAGTCTGCTATGGAGTTAAGCCGCCACGGCGCCCTCAACGCCGGCGGGGCCTCGCCGAGATACGCCCCTATCCTAAGCCCGGGGACCGCCAACAATTTACCGTACGACTTAATCACAGGGACGTCGGGGGCCGCCGTCTCGCCCCCCACGAAGTCTATAAACGACTCGTCGACGACAAGCGTAGCGCCCCTAGCCCGAAGGGCTCTGGCCAGCTCTAAGACGGCGTCCCTAGGCATATACTCGCCCGTGGGGTTATTCGGATTAGCTAGGACGACGACGTCGCGGGGCCCCGCTACGCTGGCCAGACCCCCTAACTCGGCCCTAATTAGGGGCGCCCCTAAGAGCGAGGCTATCCGCTCGTAATCGCTATACGTAGGCCAGGGAACGACGACGCGGCGGGGCCTGTGGCTCGCCAGTACGGCCGTGAGGGCCTCGGTGGCCCCGTTGAACGCAACGACGTCGACGCCCTCGTATTGGGCCAAGACCTCCTCGGCGGCGTTGGCGGGGAACTTCAAGTAAACCCCCCTCTCGACGGCCTCCCTCACAAGCGCCGGCAGCTGCGGAGGGGGGCCTAGGGGGTTGGAGTTGTCGCTGAAGTCGGGGATGGGCTTGTCGAGCCAGCTAGAGCCCCCGTGCATGCCTCGACAAGAGCCCATATATTAGCTCGGCCGCCTCGGCCCCCAGCTCCGTGGCCAGCCCAGCGTAGTGGGAAGGCCCATCGGGCGCCAGGGCGAGTATGGCGTCGCTGGTCGTGCCGAGCGCCGGCTCGCAACGCCCGCAGAGACCCAACGACGTGAGGGAGGCGGCCTTTGCCTCGGCGGCGGTTCTGAATAAGTCCACGAGGCCTCTGCGGGATAGGCCGACCTTAGACACCACGGCTAGGTTTATTGTGCAACCTGCCTCATCGCCCTTAGGCCTTAGGCAAGCCGGGTTAGTCAAGCCTATGGTGGCGTAGACGTCAGCTAGGCGGCCTCTCGCCGCGCGTATCCTCGAGACGTCGGCTGCCGTGAAGAAGACGGCTAAGTCCCCTCGCCCAACCCCCTCGACGAGCCTTTGGGCCAGCCCTTCGAAATCCTCCACGCACCTCTCCACTTGGTAAAATAAAACCGCTCTGACTCGATCGGCCGAATAGACCAAGTTGCCGAACGCCCTCAACGGCTCGCCTAGGTCAAGCACCGTGAGCACCGCGCCTTAGGAGCTCCTCGTATTCGCGCTCCACTAAGCCCAAGACGTCTAGGCCCACGGCCTCCGCCCTCCAGAGCGCCGCGCCCATGGCCACGCCCTCCTTTACATAGCCCTCCTCGTAGGCCCTGAGGCCCGGATATTTAGAGCCGGCGAACGACGCGCGGGAGTACTTGACGTCGCCGACGCCCACCTCCCTCATGAGGCCTAAGAAGTCGGCTGTCTTATCCTCCACAATCCATCTGGTGGTGACGACGGATAGCTTAGAGACATCGCCGCCCAACGCCTTGACGATAGCGGCGGCGGCCGCCATTTGGGTGCCCCCAGCTAGCACGGGCCTGCCGCCCTCCTCGAGGACTCCGAGCGCTATTGCGGCGACGCCGATGTGGACTGGATCCCCCAGCTCGGCCAAGGCCTCCACAGGGTCCCTCGGCCTCCCGCCCAACCTCTTAAGCCCCTCCTCGACGACGGTTCTTTTCAATTCCTTTGGGTTTTGAGGGCCTGCCGAGGAGGTTTTGCCCCAAGCGTCGTAGCCTAGGCCTATTAATATGGCCATGGCCGTCGTTGTGCCGCCGGGTATAGACTCGCCGATGTAGACCTCGCCTAATTTAGCCAGCTCTCTGCCCAACACCCTACCCCTATCTAATATGGTTTCGACAGCCGCCTTAGGAAGCGCGGGGCCGCGCCTGAAGTCGCCCCCGGGCGCGCCGCCGAGATCTACATAGGGCACTTTAGGCGCCACCCTCCCGCCCGCGAAGGCGATGAGCTTGGGCACGCCCCGCGTGAGGGCACGCGTAATGACGGCGGGCGTGGGTATGCCTTGCGGCGTCACAGGTATTGCCGGGATGCTGCGCGGCATGCCGGTGAGTAAATACTCGACGTCGGCCGCTGGAGTGTAGTGGGTCAGCTCGGGGCTCGCGCCGGCGATAGATATGCCGGGTATCAGCGATATGTCCGTGGTCCCCACCACCACTACTAGGACCGGCATGAGGGATAAATATCCCATATATTAATATTGTCCGCCGCCGAAAGATCATATTTTTATAGAGTAAGTATTTTATGCGGTTGCCAATACTCATATTAAACTTCAAGTCTTATGCGGAGGCCGCAGGCCGCCGGGCCTTAGAAGTGGCTAAGTCCGCTGAGAGGGTCGCGAAGGAGCTAGGCGTCTCAATCGCCGTGGCGCCCAACCACGTAGACTTAGCCAAGGTGGCGGAGTCCGTCGAAATACCCGTATTCGCCCAAGGCGCAGAGGTGGAGGCGCCCGGCGCCTACACGGCGCATGTGGCCGTCGAGAACCTGAGAGAAATAGGCGTGAGGGGCTTGATATTAAACCATAGCGAGGCGCCGCTACAGCTGAACCTATTAGCGAGGCTCACCGCTAGGGCTAAGGCCATCGGGCTAGACGTAGTTATATGCGCTCCGGACCCCGCCACGAGCTTGGCGGCGGCCGCACTGGGGCCCCACGGAGTGGCGGTGGAGCCCCCGGAGCTCATAGGCACCGGGAGGGCTGTCTCTAAATACAAGCCTGAGGTCATAGTGGAAACCGTTAAGAGGATCTCAGAGAAATTCCCCGAGGTCGCCGTAATTACGGGCGCGGGTATAGAGTCCGGCGAAGACGTGGCGGCCGCGTTGAAGCTGGGCACTAGGGGGGTATTAGTGGCCAGTGCGGCCGTTAAGGCTAAGGACCACTACGCGAAAATAAAGGAGTTGGCGACGCCGCTCTTGGGCTAAACCGCGCCGTATCCGAACAAGCGCTCTAGATAGGCCTGTTCCCAGCTATCTTTCCTCTGCGTATACTCCCTCTTGGGCTCGGGGTCCTTAGTGGGCTTAGGCGGCTGCGCCGTGAAGTCGAGGCCGAACAACACGGCGTTGGTCTCGAGCCTACCTTGTAGATTGCCCACGTAGGCCCAGCCCACGAACGCGTATTGGACAGAAGCGCCTTGAAGCCCCTCCATCTCGAGTATCTTATTCGCGGCGAAGAGCGCCGATTCGAAGGCGATTTCCTGGTTCTTCGGGAACGGCAGGCCCGCCGCATCGCCGGCGGCCAACACGTCGTCGAATTTGGGATGCCTTAAGTCTTGCGGAGACCGGACGTCCACCCACGTCTTCCCCAAGCCGGCCTCCTCGACGAATTTAGGCGCTCTGTTGGGCTCAAGCGCGGCTAATACGTCGAAGTTGTACCTCTCGCCGGACTTAGTCACCACGTAGCCGTCGCCTATCTCCGCCAGCTCTTGGTTTGTCACCAGCTGGATGCCCGCCTCTTGATATATGCGGGCCACCACGTCGGCTATGACAGGCGGCTGAGTCTTGTCGTTGGCGTCTATGTGGACTATTTCGACCTTATCCCTAACGCCCCTATGCTTAAGCACCGTGTGTATTAGGAGGGCCGTCTCTGTGGGCGCGGGCGCGCAGCGGTAGGGCGCCTTAGGCGCGTAGACGACCACTCGGCCCGAGGCCATCCCCCAAATTCTCCTCTTCAACACATTTACGCGGCCCGGGTCGTAGACGGTGGCGTTCCTATGCCAATAGCGCTCGTAGCCCTCTATGGCGGAGCCGTCGAACACTACGCCGGGGGCTACTACCAAATAATCGTAGCCCAGCTCCCCAGCGCGCGAGTCGGAGTACTGCACCTCCGATAATCGAACTCTTCTGTTCTCGGGGTCTATCCCAGTCACGTGCCCGAAGACGACCTTTATACCTCTCTTGCCCGCCTCCTCATAGCCCCTAATTATGCGCGAATAGCTCTGCTCCCCGGTTAATAGGAGCGGCCGCGACGGCCCGGCAAAGTACGTCGGCGAGTTCGTGATAACAGTTATCTCGGCGGCCTTCTTTTCGGCTAAGGCATTGGCTATCGCCATTCCCGCGATCCCTCCGCCTATTATTACGACCCGCTTCATGACGTGTACTCGATTTAGTTTTTTAAATATTTCTAAATCGAATTCATTCTAATGGACCGCGCTTATCGTCTCTTGATGGCCTTAGGAGGCGCCGAAATAGATCCGGCGGCTGCACCTGCGGCCGTCTCCGTCGCCGATCAGGGCCGAAATAAGCGGACAGTCGGAGAGAAAGGCCATAGGTACACCTTATTGATAGGTCTATACTGCGTCGAGTAGCCGTCGCCTATGGGACTCCGCTACACTATTTATTAATTCTGTGCATTACAGCTGTGGCTAGGAGCTCGTGCTCAATGGCTAAGCGAGGCCTCTACGCATCGTGGCCCTTCCTGCGCCTCTGCATCGCCGAGCTGGGGCCATGAGTTTTCTGCTAGAAAACGCGAGGTCCTTCTTGAGGGCGGCGAGGCGAGATTTAGGGGAGGGAGAATATAACTTGGCGCTTTTCCACGCCGAGCAGGCGTTGCAGTTGTGTGCTAAATATAGGCTCTATTTAGCGTATGGGGACTATCCCAAGACGCACAGACTAAAGGAGCTACTAGACGCCTTAGGACATCATTATGATCCCTTAGTCGTCGATTTGTTGGAGGAGGCCTACATAGGAGCGAGGTATCTCCCGATGAGGTATTCCGAGGCTAGCGCCGAGAGGGCCCTCGGTGAGGTCGAGAGATTGATGAGGGAAATGGGATGTCTTTCCTAGAGCTGTTGAAAAAACTAGCGGAGCGTAGGAGGCTATACGTTGAAAACCTCCATCGTTTCCTCCAATTGATTAAGGAGACTGTGAGGAGATACGACCCAACCGCCCGAGTCCTCCTCTTCGGCAGCTATGCTGAGGGGGGGCAGAGGCCCGACAGCGATATAGATGTGTTGATAATCACAGAGCTGGCCGCCGATGAGGAGGCCAGAATGAGGTTGAGGAGAGAGATAGATAATGTGCTCGGGGCTAATCCTTTCGAATTACATATAGTGACACCGGAACAGTACTCGGGTTGGTACGCGAAATTTATCAAGAAGTGGATCGAGATCTAGCGCTCGACGCAGCGCCAGCGAGTCGTAGATAGCCGGCTCTATCCAATGGCTTCGGACTTCGACAGCCGCGGCCTCGGCCGCTAAAGCCCATGAGGGCCTCTAGCTTCTAAACCCCAAGGCCTCCGCATAGGCCCCCTAAAATAGTCGGCCTTAAGCCCGACCAATCCCGACCGCATCAATTTTACCAGCCCTATCGGGGATGCGAAGCCTTGAGTCCGGCGCCTTGGGGCGAGGGCCGTTTTCGTACTCGGCGGCATCCCCAACGGCGCCCGCTCGGGCGTTAACAATACCCCCGCCAAGCCGCTCAATTTCTCCGCACACAGAAGAAAAACAAAAGGTAGAAGCATTATAGCTCATTTCACTATAATTTCTATTTTATATGTCTTAAATATTATAGAATGGTGCGGGGGGTGGGATTCGAACCCACGCAGGCCTACGCCACAGGGTCTCTCGGGGCCGCGAGGCCCGCTTAAGCCCTGCCCCTTTGACCTGGCTCGGGCACCCCCGCTCGTCTCTAATCAATAAGCGGATTAAATACTTTTATGCCGAGCGTAGCGGTATAGCGGCTTTAGGACAAGGCGCATGATCTTGCCTTTTCTGTAGCTTGCTGGCGCG
>JZWT01000046.1 GCA_000960885.1 Thermoproteus sp. AZ2
CACGACGGAGGGCCTATTCCTATGCTGCTTAATCATCTCCGCCAAGACCGCCTTGGCCCTCTCTAAATAGGCCCTGTCCTTGAAGTGCTCCTCTCGCACGCCCACTATAGGGGCCTCCAATATCACCAAGAAGCCCATCTCGTCGGCTAGGTCTAGGTGCTCTTCGCTGTAGGGGTAGTGGGACGTCCTAAAGGCGTTTACGCCCAGCCTCTTCATTAGGTGGAAGTCCCTGATCAGCGCGGGGCCCGGCAGGCGGCGGCCGAAGGCGGGGAAGTCCTCGTGCCTATTGACCCCGGCCAAGAAGATGGGTCTCCCGTTAAGGTACAGCTCCCTGCCCCTGACCTCGAACGTCCTAAACCCAACCCTCTCGTAGACGGCGTCCGCCAAGGCGTCGCCCCAGTACAGCTCGACGCGTAGCTCATAGAGCTTGGGGTCCTCCGGCGACCAAGGCCTCACGCCCTCCACGCGCCCCCTATACTGGCCCCGCCCGCCCTTAACGGGCACCTCAAAGCGCGCGGCCTCCCTCCCGTCGTCTAAGAGCTTGGCCTTGATGCGGCACTCGCCTTGACAAGATGCGGAGACTGAAATGGATAAATCCCCTAAGTGGCTTGTCTCAATAACTAAATCCTCTATATATTTATCTGAGGTGAATTCGATATAGACAGGGCGGTGTATGCCGCCGTAGTGGAAGAAGTCGAAGTAAGTCTCGTTGAAGCCCTCGCCCGGCGGCACGGCGTCTTTGGTAAGCGTGTTGTCTATCTCGACGACTAGCCTATTTTCGCCGGGCTTGACCGGGGCCTTCAGCCTAAACGCCGTGAAGGAGCCCTCGTGGCCGCCTATGTATTCGCCGTTTAGCCAAACCTTAGCCCTATAGCCGGCGCCCTCGAAGACGGCCCATGCCAGCTTGCCGGCCAGCTCGGGGTAGGCGTAGAAATCCCTTTGATACCAAGCGATTCCGCCGTATTGATCCCACTCCGGGTTCTGCTCGTTCCAAGACGCCGGGACGTAGACCGCTTCGCCCCCCGGCACGCCCCTATACCAGCCCTCGGCCTCGCCCACGCCCTTGGGGTCGAGGGCGAACCTCCAGAAGCCGTCTAAAGGTATCTTGGGCCTGAGAGTCTTCACGGAATTGGCCGCGCCTACGCTTTTAATTTATTCCTCTTCCTCCTCCCTTGCTATGGTTATGAGCTCTATGAGTATAAAGCCTAGGAGCAGCCAGGCGAGGAAGGCGTAGACTATCAAGGGCTGGGTAGAGGCGAGGGACGAGGCGAAGACGTAGAAGGAGAAGGCCAGGGCCGCCCCGCTCAGCGCTATTTGGCCGACGCGCCTCCAAGCCCTCTTAAGCGAAATGCGCAAGAGCGACGCGTTGGCGACTATGTGCACAAACACGTTGCCGAGCATCGAGAGCACGCCCGCCACCTCGAAGGCCAAATACGCGCTGTGCAGGGAATAGAGCGATCCAAAGACCACCGCGGCCATGACGCCTATGGACAACAGGATGGAGAACACGGGCCCCCTCCTGGCCTCATAGCGGCTTAGGAGCTCGGGCATATAGCCGTGTTGAGCCATGGCGAACAGCGTGCGCGAGAAGGCCGTTGCGTAGGCCATGGAGGAGACCACTCCGTCGTTGAGGGAGGCGAAAATCACTATGGCTATCAAGGCCACGTCGCCTATGCCCTTTATCACGTCGACCACTGTGCCGGCCGTAGCGCTGAGGCCGGCCGAGGTTAAATAGGCCGTTATGGCGTATACGTCGAAGGCCGCTAGGAGGCCGCCGAGGAGTATCACAGACATCACGACTCTCTTCACAGTCCTCTTGGGGTCCTTTACCTCCCCGGCCAAAGGCACGGCGCTGCCGTAGCCCGTGGGTATCGCCGAGCCTAAGAGCGCGGCCAGCATCAGCTGAGAGGGGGATACCTTAGCCGTAAAGGGCGAGAAGAGGATAAAGCCGGACCTCCACCACAAGTACACCGCTATATAGGCCATAGTCGCTATCTCCAACACGCTCGCGAAAAGCGCATAGGAGAACGTAGGCTTTATGCCGAGGAGCAAGACCAGGGCCATCGCGGCGAAAATGAGCGCCGACAGGGCCCAATAGCCTATGGGGAGCACCTTGGAGAGGGCCCACGCGGCGCCTAAGACGTAGGCGGCGCCGTAGAACGAGGAGTAGAGTAGGTAGGCCCACCCCGTCTCGAAGCCGAAGCGCTTGGATAGGCCGTAGAACGCGTAGGTGTAGTAGCCGCCCGACTTCGTGAACTTGCCCGAGAGGTAGTACACGACTAGGCCGTTGACGAGCGCCAGGAGCGTGCCCAATAAAACCGCCACGAAGCCGTAGGCGCCGACCAGCATTATCGTGGCCGTCCCGTATATCAAGATGCTGAGGAAGGGGGACTGGCCTCCGACCGTTAAGAATAAGAGGTCCCAAAAGCCTATCCGCCTCGGCGCCTCTTTTCTTGACATATATAGAATCCCTTAAGGTCCGGTTTAAAAATTTTCAAGCGTCTGTATTTTTATATGAGGGGGATATTACATGAGGCTTGGGGGCGTCATAGCGGCGACCGTAACGCCTTTTACTAAAGACGGCATAAACTACGAAGCCCTTAGGAGGCTGCTAGAGAGGCTGGCCTCCATGGGGTACGGTCTATTCCCCACGTCGTCTACAGGCGAGGTCGCGAAGATGAGCGTGGAGGAGAGGCTGGCGGTCACAAAGCTCGCGTTGGAGGTCGGGGGCGGGAAAGTCCCAGTTGTGGCGGGCACGGGGACGGGCGACCACCTAAGCACTATCGATATAGCCAAGAAATATAAGGACCTCGGCGTAGACGCCGTCTTGATCACGCCGCCGTATTACACCCAGCCGGACTGGGCCGCCGTCTACGCCTTCTATAAGAGGGTCCTCGACAAAGTCGACATCCCCGTCATCCTCTACAACATACCCATGGCGGTGGGCTACAACATACCCGCCGAGGTCTTCGACCTAATAACGTCGGAGTACAGCCAAGTCGTAGCCGTCAAGGACTCCTCCGGCGATTTCAGATACCTCATGGAGCTCGTCTTCTTGATAGGCAATAGGGCGGCGGTGTATCAAGGCGTCGACATGTTCTACGTGCCCAGCCTAGTCTTCGGGGCTTCGGGCGGAATCCTCGGAAGCCCCAACTTCTTGGGCCGCCTGCCCCTGAGGCTCTACGAGATGGTTAAGGAAGGGCGCGTGGCCGAGGCCGTGGAGATACACAAGAAGTTGGTGGAGCTGTGGCGGTTTATGGGCGGCTGCGGGCTGGCGGGGAAGCTCGGCGGCAAGTGGCCCACTCTGTATAAAATAGCGACGGAGATCGCGACGGGGATAGAGATGGGGCCTCCGCGGGAGCCCCTGCCGCCCGTCGACGACAAGGATAAACAAGAGCTGAGGAGGATACTCGAAAAGCTCTCCCCGCTCTTAGCCGAATAGGCTCTTTTCGGCCAGCCTATAAAGCGAGTTCAAGACCACCTCGTTAGCCCCCTCGTAGATCTCGGTGGCCTTGGCGTCGCGGTACAGCATCTCTGACTTGGAGTCTGTGCTGTAGCCGAAGCCCCCCATTATCTGCACCGCGGTCCTAGCGGCGTCGGCCGCCAGCCGCGAGCCCATCAGCTTGGCTATTTGGGCGTATATTGGGAACGAGGCGTCGCCCCTATCGCGGAGGTACGCCGCCGTGTAGACCACATTCCTCACGGCCTCGATCCTCGCGAACAGCTCTGCTATATAGTGCTGAACTACTTGGAACTCGGCTATGGCCCTCCCGAAGGCGGTCCTCCTCCTCGCGTAGCCCCAGGCCTCGGCCAAGGCGGCTCTGGCGATTCCGAGGCCTATGGCCCCCACGTTCGTCCTCCCGTTGTTCAAGTCCTCCAAGACGACGGAGAAGCCGCCGTTTACTCCGCCCACGACCGCCTCGTCGCCGACCTCGCAGCCCTCCAGCTTCACCTCGGCCGTGCCCGTCCCGTGCATCCCCATCACGACCACGGGCCTGGCCTCGACGCAGGGCCCCCTCTCGACCAAGAAGAGGGTGATCGACTTATGCCTCTCCTCCCTCGGGCCCGTCCTCGCGGCGACTAGGTACGCGTCGGCGTAGAGGCCCGACGTTATCCAGAGCTTGGTCCCCGAGATCCTCCACACGCCGCCGAGGCGCTCGGCCCTAGTCTCTATGGCCGCGGCGTCTGAGCCGCAGCAGGGCTCGCTCAGCGCAAACGCCACGATCTTCTCGCCCCTGGCCACCTGCGGGAGCCACCTCTCCTTAACGCTCTGGTGCGCGAAGTGGAGCAAGTCATAGGCTATCATAGACGCTTGGACCTCGGCGATTGTGGCCAGGGCGGGGCTCGCCCTAGCTATCTCCTCCACCACTACCACGAGGCTCCTGAAGTCTAGGCCAGCGCCGCCGTATTCTTGCGGTATATGGGGGGCCAAGAGGCCCAGCTTGCCCATCTCCCTCAAGAGGTCGCGGGGGTATTCGCCGGAGTCTATCCTCCTGGCGGCCGGCTCCACGTACCTCTCGACGAATTCGGCGGCGGCCTTGCGCACCAGCTCGTGCTCCTCGCCTAACTGGGGGTATATCATCGTCTAAGCGGTCTGAATATGGCGGACATAATCTTGTCGACTAGGGACGGCAGAGCCGTGGCCCGGGCGAGCTCTACGTTAGCCGCGGCGAGTATCCAGCCGGCGATTACGTCGACGGGCCAGTGGGCCCCTATATATAGGCGGCCCCAAGACACCAGCAACGCCTCGGCTATTAGGGGTATAGAGACGTACCAGGGGAGCTCCGCGGCCGCCACGGCGCCCGTGCCGACTATGAGGGCGTGGCCTGAGGGGAAGGACGAATCGGCAGCCTCGTGCACTAGGGGCGATATGTCGAGGACTAGGAAGGGCCGGGGCACGTAGAACGCGTGTTTTAGGGCCTCCCCGACCACCACGCTTATGGCGAAGGAGGCTATCATCACGTCGGCCGTAGCCCTATACCGGCCTCCGGCCAGCCACAGCGCGAGGGCCGCGGGGATCCAGAAGAGGGCTCTGCCGTAGTCGTCTATGCTTATGGGGACCAACACCGCCGAGAGCGCGGGGGGCCGGTCATATATCGCCAAAAGCGCCGGGGCGCTCCAGCCCTCGCCCGCGGCCAACACGGCTGCGGCTATTACGGCGAATGCGGCGTATAGAGCGGCGGCGATGTAGGCGTGCCTCCTATACATACTCCTTGCCTATGACCCCCCGCGCTATGATCAGCTTCATTATATTCTCGGCGCCTTCGGCCCCTACGTAGTAGGAGAGCGCGCCCAACAAGACGCGCGCCACGTTGGTCTCCTTGAAGTAGGAGGCTCCGCCGAACCACTTCATGACCTCTAGGGCCGTCTCCACCGCCAGCGACACGGCTAAGTATTTGGCCGAGGCCCCGGCGACCGCGACGGCTTGTACGTCGGCTTGGCCTCTGAAGTACCTATCGGCAGTCCAAGCGGCCTTATAGACAGCCAGCCTGGCGGCCTCAAGCCTGGCGTAGAGCTCGGCGAATTTAAAGGATATGGCTTGATATGAGGCTATGGGCTTGCCGAAGACGGCCCTCTGCCTAATCCACTCAAGCCCCCTATCCAACAGCCACCGCGCCGCGCCGACGGACGCCGCGCCTATTACGGTCCTCGCCAAGTCGAAGCCCTCCATGGCAAGCTTAAAGCCCCCGTTGACTTCGCCCAACAAGAACTCCTCGGGGACCTCTAGGCCCTCAAGCCGTAGATAGCCGGTGGGTAGCCCGTGGCGGCCTATCTCGTCCCAATCCCTGTATTCAAAGCCAGGGGACTTCACGCCCTTCCTCTTCAGCGGCGCCAAGAGGAGCGAGATGCCCCTGTGCCTATCCTCCGGGCGCCCTGTCCTAGCTATGGCGACGGCCCCTCCCCCATAGGGCAGGTTCAGTATAGTCGCGACGCCCGTCACCATGTTCTTCTCGCCGTATAGACGCCAGGCGTTGCCCTCCCTAACCGCCTTAGTCGCGAAGGAGGCCACGTCGCTGCCCCCCTGGGGCTCGGTCGAGGCTATGGCTATGAAGGCCCGCCCCTTAGCCACCTCGGGCAAGACCTCCTCCTTAACTTCATCTCTGCCGTACCTCTGCACGATGAGGGGCCAGGCGGTCTCCAAGAGCGCGTAGACGGGCGTGGCGAGGGAGGGGTCCGCGTAGGCCAGCTCCTCCACCGCGAGGGCCGCCTGCAGAAACGTGCCGTCCTGCCCGCCGTATTTAGAGCTGAGGGGGATGCCCAACAGGCCGGCCTCGCCCAGCTTGGCCGCGACCTCCTCGATGGGCCACCTCCTCTCGTCTATATCGACCCAACGCGGCGCGATCTCCCTCTCGGCGAACGACCTCACGGCCTCTAGGAACAGCTCATCCTCCCTAGATAGGCCGAAATCCATAAGCTATAGAGAAAACTATATTATTTAAATTGGGCTGGACTATATGGCGAAGAGGATAAGGGTCCCGCTCCCCGGGATGGAGCTGGGGCACGTCAACGCATACCTCTTGGAGTGCGGCGGCGAATACGGGCTAATCGACGTGGGCCTCGCCACGTACGACGCGGCGGTGGGCCTATTGAGGGGGCTGAAGGAGCTGGGCATCAAGCCGTCGGATATAGGCTACGTCTTCGCCACGCACTACCACGCAGACCACATAACCCTCATATCCCTCCTCTCCCAACTCGCCTCACCGGAGTATTACATGGGCGAGGCGGAGCTGGCCTTTCTGCAGGGCGTGGGGGGCGTGTCGCAGTTCTTCAGCCGCCTATTGGAGGAGTTCAAGAGGCACGGTGTGCCCCAACAGCTGCTGGACGAGATGGCGCGCGTGGCGCCGATGGTTAGGTTCAAGAAGGCCTTCGAGGACGTCTTCGACCTGCCTTGGAGAGGCGTCAAAGACGGCGAGGCCCTGCCCTGCGGGCTGAGGGCCGTGGCTACGCCGGGCCACACGCCGGGCCATGTGGTGTACGCCGCGCAGGGCTACGCGTTCACCGGCGACCACGTGTTGCCCAAGATCACGCCCAACGTGTCTTGGTGGTTCGAGGTCGAGGGCTTTAACCCCCTCGCCGAATACCTAAAGAGCCTCGAGAAAGTCAAGGCGCTCGGCAGAGGGCTCCCCGCCCACGGCGACGAGCTAGATATCGGGAAGAGGGTCGAGGAGATAGAGGGGCACCACCGCGAGAGGCTGGAGGACGTCTCCAAGGCCGTCGAGGAGCCCGCCACGGCCTTCGAGGCGGCTAGGCGCATCCGCTGGGATATAGGCCCTTTCGACTCCCTAGACCCGTATAATAAGCTGTTCGCCATAGGCGAGGCCTTGGCCCACCTCTACTACTTAGAGTCCTTGGGAGCCGTCGAGGCAGTTGAGAGGGGAGGCGTCGTGGTGTGGAGGCGAAAACTTTAGGCCTACTCAGCTGGCGGAGCCGTAAACACAGCGCAGAAATACCCCCGCGCAGAGGTATACGTGTTCACGGCCGACGCCTTCCTCAAAGTCGCCAAGCTGGCGTCTAGGCTCGGCGGCGTCGACTACTGGGAGCTGTTGAAGGCGCTCGGGCCCGACGCCTACGCCTTGGCGAGAGCCGCGCAGGAGAAGGGCATTCTTAGGCGCGTGGGGCCGCCGGGCTCAGTGGTCTACGCATTGGGCGAGAGGGGTGAGGAGCTCTTGGGCCACTGCCCCGAGATCTCGGCGGCGCGCATAGGGGGAGGCCTCGTGAGGATAAACATAGGCGGGGCCCTCTCCTCCACGACGGCCCTAGACGCGTCCAGCCTCTTGAGCCTCGCGGAGAAGGCGGCGGGGGCCTTGGGGCTAAGCCGCTGGAGGCTCTACGACTGCATAAAGGAGGCGGTCCGCGCCGTCGGGCCCGCCAGGCGCGGCCTAGAGAAATTCCTCTAAGAATATTCATAAAGGCCGCATCTCTATAGGCTATGGAGCTCGTCGTAGTCTCGGTGCTGGGGGCCGATAGAGTGGGCATAGTCGCGGCCGTGGCGGGCGCCTTGGCTAAACACAACGCGAATATAGTCGATATAGCGCAGACCGTTGTGCGCGATATATTCTCCATGGTGATGATAGTGGACATCTCTAAGGCCGACGTAGACATAGGGGCTCTGAGGGCCGAGCTAGAGGAGGTCGGGAAGAGGCTGGGCGTCATGGTCGCTGTGCACCACATAGACGTCTTTCGCTACATGCAGAGGATATGAGGCTCTTCTCGCCGGAGGAGATAGGGGAGGTCCTCGAGATGATTTTGTTCAGAGAGCTCGATATACGCGCCGTGACGCTCAGCGTAAATACGCTACCCGCGATTAGGGGAGACGCCGAGTCCTCCGCGAGGGCCTTGAGGGCCCTCTTGGCGCCGCTCCTAGAGCGTTTTAGGCCCGCCGTCGATAAGGTGGCCTCTAAGCTGGGTGTGAGGATAGTCACGGCGAGGCTCGCGGTGAGCCCCATGAGCATAATGTTGGAGCCCCTCGGCAGGGCTGAGGACGGCGTGGAGCTCGCCAAGGAGCTTGACGAGCTGGCCGAGTCCTACGGCGTCGACCTAGTCGGCGGCTACTCCGCCTTCGTCCACGCCGGTGAGTCCCGCGGCGATAGGGCCCTCTTAGAGTCTCTGCCGGATGCCCTAAACTCCACTAGGAGAGTCGCGGGCTTCGTCAACGCGGCCTCCACGGCGACGGGCATAAACGTCGACGCGGTCTACAAATCGGCGAAGGCCCTAAAGGCCATGAGGCCCGACGCGGCGGCTAGGTTCGCGGTTATGGCCAACGCCCCCGAGGACGTGCCGTTTATGCCAGGCGCCTACCACGGCCTCGGCATGCCCGACGCGGTGGTCAACGTCGCCGTGAGCGGGCCCGGCGTAATAGAGGCCGTCGTGAGGAGCCTCGGCAACGCCGACTTGAGGGCCCTCCACGACGCCATCAAGCGCGCGGCGTTTAAGATAACTAGGCTGGGGGAGCTGGTGGGTAGGGAGGTGGCCAAGGAGCTGGGGGCCCCATTCGGGGCAGTGGACCTCTCAGTGGCCCCCTCGCCCAAGGTCGGCGACAGCGTGGCGGGGATCCTAGAGGCCATAGGCCTGCCGAGGGCCGGCTCGCAGGGCAGCGTCCTGGCCCTATACCTCTTCGTAGACGCCGTCAAGAAGGGCGGCGCCATGGCCTCCTCCACCATAGGCGGCTTGAGCGGCGCCTTTATACCCGTCAGCGAGGACGCCCTGATGGCCGAGGCCGCTAGGGAGGGCGCCTTGACCTTCGACGCGCTTAAGGCCATGTCAGCGGTCTGCAACACCGGCATAGATATGGCGGGGATACCCGGCGATGCGCCGGAGGAGGCCGTGGCGGCCTTAATGGCGGACGTCATGGCCATAGCGGTCTCTCTGAACAAGCCCCTCGGCGTAAGGCTTGTCCCAATCCCCGGGGGCAAGCCCGGCGACGTCTACGAGCTCGGGGGGCTGTACGGCAGAGTGGTTGTCATGGACTTAGGCAAATACCTCTCGGCCCCTGTGGTTAAGCGCGGCGGCGTGGCCCCGCCGGGCGTCGAGAGGCTCAAAATGGGCTAAAACTTATATTCCTCCGCCCAAGCCTCTACGGCGGGATCGGCCGCGGAGGCGCCCTCGGGGGGCGCCCATGAGAGCGGCTCCGGTTCCCCTCGGCTAAAAAAGGAGGTTGTTTACTATCCTCCCTCCCCCTCAGCGGGCTACCGCCTCAGCTCAATCCCAGCGAAGGACTCCAGAGGTATCGGCGGGCTTATGGCTAAGCTGTAGCCGTTCCCGGACCTGCCGGAGAGGACCACGATCAACACCTCGTCGTTTGAGGCAAAGCCCCCGTTCTCCAGCAGGCAGTCTATGGCCCTGTTGAACTCCTCGGGGGGAGACTCGCTGTCGGCGCTCGCCTCCTTGCAGTCCACGTAATATTTAGTCATGGGCGGGTAGAGCAAGAGCCCGTCCAGCAGGCCGGCTAGAAACTCGCGGGGCGTCGCCGCCTTGAGCGAGGACGCGAGCTCCCTCACGCGGGCGGCCCAGGCGCGGCCCCGCCCGAGCTCGTAGACCGGGTCCACGTATACGCCCCCCTATGGAGATATAAAGTCAGCGCTTAGCAGCGGCCGCGGCCCTCAAGGCCCTTAGGAGCTCGCCGGCCCCTATGCCGCATTTGGCCTTGGCCAAAATCCCCCGCGCCCTCCCCAGGGCCTCCTCCAGCGATAGGGCCTCGTCGGCGTCGGCTGGGGGCTCGGGGCCTATGTGCACCTTATAGCCGAGCTTAAAGCCCTTGAAGCCCTCGACTATCGCCACGTCGACCTCCAGCGGCACGTCGGGGAGGGCAGAGGAGCAAAGCGCCCACAGGCCGCCCCCGTGGAGCAGGACGTAGTCGGCGCCGGCCCCCCTCATGCGGTAGGAGTCCTTGTCGGGGACGTCTGGGACGTGGTGGCTCTCCTTGACCGCCAATACCCTCAGCCCCCGCGCCTTCGCCTCAGCGATTAGCCGCTCGGCCAAGGCCGTCTTGCCCACGTCCTTAAGGCCAGTTATTTGGACGACGCAGACCACTTAGGCTCCGCGGCCTAAATATAATTAGTTTTTTCATTATTCACTTAAAAAACGCTGAATCAATAATCCGGCGTATCTGCCGCCGAGACCTCTGGGCAACCGAAAATTTTTTAAGCAATAAATTAACAGCCGCATGGTATCGGTTGCCGTGCTCGCCTCCCACAGCGCCCTCGACGTACTGGACGGGGCCAAGGACGAGGGCCTGCGGACTATAGCCATAGCCAAGAGGGGGCGCGATAGGGCCTATAGGGAGTTCCCCGTCGTGGACGAGCTCGTTGTCTTGAACGACTACAAGGAGATATTGGGCCTAGCAGAGGAGCTGAGGAGGAAGGGCGCCGTCTTCGTGCCCAATAGGTCCTTCGCCGTCTACGTGGGCTACGACGAGATAGAGAAGTGGGACGCGCCCATCTTCGGCAATAGGTTCCTGCTGCGCTGGGAGGAGCGGACCGGGCCTCACAACTACTACCGGCTCCTCGACGAGGCCGGGATAAGGAGGCCCAGGACCTTCGCCTCGCCCGACGAGGTGGACCGCCCGGTGATCGTGAAGATGCCGGAGGCCGAGAGGAGGGTCGAGAGGGGCTTCTTCGTGGCCAGGGATAGGGACGATTTGGCGAAGAAGGCCAGGAGGCTCGCCGAGAGGGGCATAATTAGGCTCGAGGACTTGGCGTCCGCCTCAATAGAGGAGTTGATACTCGGCGCGCACTTCAACGCTAATTATTTCTACTCCCCCATATATAAGAGGCTCGAGCTACACAGCTTCGACCGCCGAATACAGTCCAACCTAGACGGGGTATATAGGCTCCCTGCCTCGGCCCAGCTGGATATAGACCCCGAGGTCCGCTACGTCGAGGTCGGCCACGAGCCCGCCACAATTAGGGAATCCCTTCTGGAAAAGGTGTTCGATATAGGCTATAAATTCGTCGAGGCCGCTAGGCGGCTGGTGCCGCCGGGCGTTATAGGCCCCTTCACTCTCCAGTTCATAGTTACGCCTGAGCTGGACCTAGTAGTCTACGACGTGGCGCCGAGGATAGGCGGGGGGACCAACGCCTATGTGGGGCTCGGCGGGCAGTACAGCAAGCTCTATTGGGGCAAGCCCATCTCTATGGGGAGGCGCATAGCCATAGAGATCAAGAGGGCCTCCGAGGAGGGGAGGCTGGGCGAGGTGGTGACATGAGCGCCGAGGCTTTGCTGAAGCTCTACGACTTAGGCCGATTAGCCGTGGCGACTATAGCGAGCCACACCGCTCTGCAGATCCTCCGCGGCGCGAAGAGGTACGGCTTTAGGACCATAGCCGTCGCCGGGAGGCCTGAGGCGGCCGAGTTCTATAGGCAGTTCCCCTTCATAGACGAGGTGTGGGCGGCGGACTTCCGCGACTTCAAGAAGACGGCCGAGAGGCTTGCCGCCGAAAACGCCGTCCTCGTGCCCCACGGCTCCTACGTCGAATACGTAGGCTGGAGGCAGGCGCTGGAGGCGCCGGTGCCCACGCTCGGGTGCAGGGGGCTCATCGAAGTTGAGGCCGATCAGCACAAGAAGATGGCGCTCCTCGAGAGGGCCGGGATACCGATACCCCGCACCTATAAGTCGCCGGAGGAGGTGGAGGGGCCCGTAATAGTCAAGCTCTTCGGCGCAAAGGGGGGCAGGGGCTACTTCTTCGCCAGAGACAGAGCCCAGCTCGCGGCTAGGCTTAGGGCCATGGCGGACCCCTATATAATACAGGAGTACGTCTTCGGGGTCCCCGCCTACTACCACTACTTCGCCTCGCCCATCTACGGCAGAGTCGAGGTCTTCGGCGCAGATATACGCTACGAGACGAACGTAGACGGCAGGACCTTCGGGCTCGTCGAGCCCACGTGGGTGGTCGTGGGCAACCTCCCGCTGGTGTTGAGGGAGTCCCTCCTGCCCACCATATGGAGATACGGGCAACAATTCGCGAGGGCCGTAGAAGAGGAGCTGGGGTGCACTATGGCGGGCCCCTACTCCCTAGAGTCGATAATAAAGGACAATATGTCCATAGTGGTCTTCGAGTTCTCGGGGCGCATAGTGGCGGGCACAAATATCTACATGGGCTACGGGTCGCCGTACTCAGTGCTCTACTTCGACCGCCCAATGGATATGGGGGAGAGGATAGCCCACGAGATAAGGAGAGCCGCCGA
>JZWT01000047.1 GCA_000960885.1 Thermoproteus sp. AZ2
CCGTCTGTTGTGTGACCGTCGTCGTGACCGTGGTGACCGTCGTTGTAGTATTAATTACGTTGGCGACGGTCTGTTGCGGGTAGGCGAGCAATTTGGCTCTCCACGAGGCCGCGGAGAATATAAGCGCTATGAAGCCTATGACGATAAACACTGCGAGGACGGCAGAAAGCGCTCTCTTAAGCTTCCTCCCCCAGCCCCTAGCTGAGGAACTCCTATAGGCCGCCCTCCCGGCCTTCGCCCTACTTCCCTCAGCTACTTCAACCCTCGCGATGCCGTAGGGCGCTGCGACGGAGGGCGCTCCGCCGCCCCTGCCCTGCGGCTGGTAGTCAACAGTAGGGGATAGCGAGACTAAGTGCGGGAATATTTCATATAATATTGAAACCACGTCCTCGCTCACGCCGTGAAGATATGCCCTATATACGGCGCGCCTGTCTATGCCGGCTTTTTCGAGCTCCCCCGCCACTGCTTCTATTACCATCTTCTTGACGTCGGGGCATCCGCGCCCGCTCTTAAGCATAGAGTATATGGAGCTCGCGACCGCGCTGACGATTTGCCAGTCCTCAAACCCGCCCTTAAACCTCTTATACTTAGCTAAGAAGCTTCTAAGCTCGTAGAGCCCCTCGCCCAAGCAATAAACGGGGTCGGGCCCGTCGGTCTCGCTTTGGGGCCGTGTTGAGCCGGGCGTGCCTCGAGACACACCTCTATATTTTCTCTAGGATATAAGCTTTAGTTACTCTTTGGCTGAATTATTATTAATAATTATATGGCTAAGTATGTCTATTGCCGTTAACCGCCCTCTATTAACGATAGGAGCGACCTATATCTCTCTAGGAGACCCGCCACGTCGCCCGTCTGTCTGTAGTACTCCTTGTCTAGGTGCTCGCCCCTATACAACACCCTCATGGTGTCGCCCGATATCTCGTCGGCTAGGACCAGCCCCTCGGGGCCTCGGCCGAACTCGAACTTCACGTCCACGAGCTGGGCCCCTCTGGACTCGAAGAGCTCGGCCAGCCTCCCCGCGGCGGCTAGGGCCAGCCCCTTCATCTCGGCTATCTCCCCCTCAGACGCCAAGGCCCGCCTCCACGGCGTCTTCGGCCAAGACTAGGGGGTCGTGGAGCTTGTCGTCCTTTAGGTGGAACTCCACGATGGGCTTGGAGAACTTCTTGAGCCTCGGCGCCAGCGGCATCCTCCTCAAGAAGCTCCCATATGCGTAGAACCTGACTATCACCTCTAGGGGTATCATGTCGAGGCGCCTCACCACGAGGGAGTTGGGCGGCTTGTACTCGACGAAGTGCGTCTTCACGACGCCGGCGACCTCGCGGAACAACAAGGCGCTGGTCTTAGCCGCGAGCTCGCCCTTCCCGGGCGCCTTGTCCCTCCTCGCCCCGTCGCCCGCCGTGACCTCGTCCTTGAACTCCACGACCAAGAGCCCGCCCCCCGCGTCGTACACCCTCTTGGCCTTCCCCTCGTACACCGGCTTCATATTAATCATATGTTTAATTTGCTTATAAGTGTTTCTCCCCATTCGCCGTTATTTTTTAAAGAAAAATTTAAATAGGGAGAGGGGCCGGGGGGCATGAGGAGGGCCTTGATAATAGGCGACGGCGCCAGGGAGCACGCAATTGCTTGGGCCTTGGCCAAGTCCGGCGCCAGGGTGTCGGCGCTGGCCTCCCACAACAACCCGGGCCTCGCGGAGACCGCCAAAGAGACTGGGGGCAGGCTGTACCTAGGCGATCCCGCCTCGCCTAAAGACGCGGTGAGGGCGGCCGAGGAGGACTCGCCGGATCTAGTGGTCGTGGGCCCCGAGGAGCCGCTCTTCAGAGGAGTCTCCGACGCCCTCAGGGAGAGCGGGTTCTTGACATTCGGCGCCCCCTCGCGGGCCGCCGTGATCGAGATGCGCAAGGACGTGGCGCGGGCTCTGCAGTGGAAGCACAAGATACCGGGGAGGCTCGCCTACGCCGTGTTCAACGACGCCTCAGAGGCTCTTAAATACGTCAAGGCCGTCGGCGCGGCCGCGCTCAAGCCGGTTAGGCAGGCGGGGGGCAAGGGGGTCAAGGTGGTCCACTCGGCGGGGAAATACTTGGAGGGGGCCAGAGACGCCTTGGCCGAGTCGAGGGTGGGGGAGGTATTCCAGAGCCTCTCGGGCTACGGCGACGTGGAGCCCGCCGTCTTGGTCGAGGAGGCGGTCTGGGGCGTCGAGTACACGGTCCAAGCCGTCGTGGACGGGCCCAGCGTCTTCTACTTCCCCGCGGTCCAAGATAACCCCCACGCCTACGAGCTGGGGCTGGGCCCTGAGTGCGGGGGCATGGGCGCGGTGTCGCCGCTCGACTTCTTGGAGCCGGGCGAGGTGGAGGAGGCGGCCGAGATTATTAGGAGGACCGCCGAGGCGGTCGAGGCGGAGCTCGGCGTGAGGTACGTCGGCGCCTTGAGCGCCCAGATGATGTTGACGGCATACGGCCCCACAATAATAGAGTACTACGCGCGGCTCGGGGACCCGGAGGCCGTAAACGCCATGTTCCTCCTAGACGGCGACGCCTACGAGCTCTTCGAGAGGGCGGCCTCGGGGAGGCTCGCCGGGTATAAGGCCGGCTTTAAGAGGGCCTACACGGCGGTTAAGGCCATAGCGCCGGTGGGGTACCCGATCGACAAGAGGGCGGCGAAGGGGAGGGAGATCTCCGTGGACTGGGGCGTAATAGGCCGCGAGGGCTGCCTAGTCTTCTTCGGCTCGGTCGAGGAGTCGGGCGCCGGCCGCTATACATCGCTGGGCTCTAGGGCCTTCGAGGTCTTGGGCTACGGCGATTCCCCCGCGGAGGCCTACGCCAAGGCCGAGAGGTGCGCGGCGGCGTTTAGGGGCGAGGTCTTCTACCGGTCCGACATAGGCTCGGCCGAGTACTTGGCCTCCATGAGGGCTAAGGCCGAGAGGGCCAGGGCGGTCTATAAGTGGAGGAGGGAGAGGGGCCTAGGCGGCGTGAAAATAGACTGGGCGCCTGGGATGCCGCTCAGGGTATTCGACTATGCCTAGGTATAGGGTCTATTTACACATAGGCTATCTCCCCCACATAAAGGACCCGGAGGGGGAGACCATAAGGAGGGAGCTCTTCGAGAGGGCAGGCATAGGGGCCGAGGTGCGGGCCGGCAAATGCATAGCGCTCGTCCTAGAGGCGGGAGGGCCGGAGGAGGCGGGGGCCAAGGCCTTGGAGGCGGCTAAGGCGCTCAGGCTCGGCAACCCCCACGTCCACGCGATAGAGGTCTTGCGGGTGGAGCCGTGGTCGTAGCGGTCCTCAAATTCCCCGGCACAAACGGCGACTTCGACGTGCTGAGGGCCCTCCAGCTCGCGGGCCTAAGGGGCGCCTTGGTGTGGCACAAGGACTATAGGGCCGGGGCCTACGACGCTGTGGTTATAGCCGGGGGCTTCAGCTACGGCGATAGGCTTAGGGCGGGCGCCATAGCCGCGGCCACTAAAGCCGTAGAGGAGCTCAAGGAGGACGCCGACAGGGGCACCCCCGTCCTGGGCATATGCAACGGCTTCCAGATATTAGTCGAGGCGGGCCTCCTCCCCGGCGCTCTGCTCCCCAACGACCCCCCTAGGTTTATCTCCCGCTGGGTCGAGGTGTCGGTGGTAGACGTCAATACCCCCTTCACGGCGCTATACGAGGAGGGGGAGGCGGTGAGACTCCCCGTCGCCCACGGCGAGGGGAGGTACATATATTGGGGCAATAGGCCTAGGGCTGCCTTTAAATACCTCGAGGACGTGAACGGCTCCGCTGAGAGGATAGCGGGCGTGGCCAAGGGCAACGTGCTCGGCCTCATGCCCCACCCGGAGAGGGCCGTGGACCGCCACGTGTCGGCCGGCGGAGGGGCCAAGCTCTGGCTAAGCCTAAGGGCTTGGCTGAGGACATGAGCGCCGGTCTCCTCTCCATCTACTCCTTCGGCCCTCCGACAGAGCTGGGGCCCCTCGTGTACTACGGCCTATTGGCGCAGAGGAATAGGGGCGAGGCCTTCGAGGCCTACGTCCACGACGGCGAGTCGATAAGGCGCGTGGAGGTCTCGCAGTCTTTGTCCATACGCGGGATAGCCGCGGTTGGGTGCGCGAGCGCCGAGGGGGGCTGTTGCGTCGAGGGCAGGGGATACGTCTTGTGTAAATCGGGGGTGGAGGACGCGGCGCCGGGGCATATGCCTGACAAGACCAGCTACGTTGCGCTGACCGAGGGCGGCGACCTCGTGGTCTATAGGTCGTCCCTCTGGCACTTGGCCATAGGCGCCTACGGCTTCGACTTAGCCATAGCGGCCACCGAGACCGCGGCCATAGAGGTGTTGGGGGGAGAGGTGAGGAGGAGCTTGAGGCCGGGCGAGGCGTTGACCATAAACAAATACGGCGTGAGGTCCGCGAGGAGGGACGTCGAGGGCGCCGTCTGCGCGCTCGACGTAGTCTACACCATGAGGCCCGACAGCTACATAGACGGGGTCGCGGTGGCCGAGGTGAGGGGGGCCGTGGCGGGCTTGTTGAGGCCCGTGGAGGGCGACGTGGTCGTGGGCGTGCCGGAGAGCGGCGCCGTCTACGCCGCCCTGCTCGCCGCCGAGTCGGGCAAGCCCTATCTGCCGGCCTTCGTCCAGACGACCAGGGGGAGGAGCGCCCTGCTCGACGACGCGAACATGAGGCTCGCGCTGATACAGCTCAAGGCGAACCCCGTGGAGGCCCTGCTCAGGGGGAGGAGGGTGTTCCTAGTGGACGACTCGCTCATCACCGGCATGACGCTCAAGGCCATATCGCACATATTGAGGCAGAGGGCCGGGGTAAAGGAGGTGCGGGCGGCCGTGGTGTTGCCCCCGCTCAGGGACCAATGCCCGTACGGCGCCGTCACGCCCAGCAGAGGCGCCATGGCGGCCAACTCGTTGACGCGGGAGCAGCTCAAGCTAGCCCTCGAGGTCGACGACTTGAGGTGGCCCCCGCTGGAGGAGGTGGAGAGGGTGTTTAAGGCTAAGGGGCTGAGGCCCTGCCTCAAGTGCCTGCTGCCTCCCGGCGTAAAGGCCGAGGAGAAATAGTCCTAAGGCCGCACGCCGCGGGCTAAGGCGATAAAAGATGCCGTCCATCTACGGTGAGAAGTCAACGAATATTTAAACCGTTGACGCCAAAAAATTAAAGCCTTAGGGCAGGAGGCGCCGGGCGGATCTATCGGCTAAATGCGCGGCTTGCGGCTACCCCCGTTGCAACGAAGCCTTAAACGAGAGGTAGATCTCCCTCAGCTTCGCCAAGTGGTCCTCGGGCAGGGGTCTCCCGTCGCTCGCCTCTGCGAATTCCTCCAGCTCCTCGGGGGACGTCGCCGTGACCACCACCGTGGCTATGGGGTAGGAGAGGACGTACTTGAGGGCGTATTGGGAGAGCGTTAGCCCCAGCTCCTTCGCCAACGGCGCTATCTCCCGCTCCGCGACCTCCCTCGCGGCCTTCAGCCAAGCGGGGTCCCTCAAGGAGCGGTGGTCGCCCGGCGTTATGGGCGCGGCCCTAGTCGCCAAGGCCCCCGTGGCGTGGGGCACCCTGGCCATTAGGTATCTGCCGGCCCCCCTCTCTATTAGCTCAAGCGCCGGGTCTTGCTCCAAGGCGTTGAAGACGAACATGAGGGCCTCGGCCCCGGCCCTAAGCGCCGCCAGCCCCTGCTCCAGCACATCGGTCTCCGGGCCCAGCGCCACGCCGGAGAGGTCGGCGTATTGCTTGGCCAAGGCGGCGAAGCCCGCGTAGCCCCCCTCGACGTCCTCGGCGGTTGGGTTGTGCATCAATATGGCCAAGGGCCTCCTCCCCAGCCTCTCGACGGAGGCCTCTATCGCCCGCTTGACGTAGGCAGGGTCGTATCGCCTCACCGGCCTAGGGCCCGAGAAGTCGTAGCCGACCTTAGTCGTCACGTAGACCTCTCTGCCGGCCAGCAGAGAGCCCAGGGCCCTCTCGGCCGCGCCCGCGCCGTACACGTCGGCGGCGTCGAATAGGTTTATGCCCAAGTCCACGGCCTTCTCCACCAGCCTCCTGGCCTCCTCCCCCTCTATTCTGCCGTACATCCCGCCGAGGACCCACGCACCGAAGGATATCTCCGACACCAGCGCCCGGCCGAGGCGCCTATACCTCATATGGCTTACCCGCTCTGTAGATATAAATATGGCCGGGGAGGGGGCTTCATGCGTGCTTGCGTAGTGGCTAGGGGGTACATCTCGGCGGCCCACAAGCCCTCCTTCTCCCAGCTCGCCGGGACGCTCCACGGCCACGACTACCTCGTCAAGGCGGCGGTCTGCGGGCCCGAAGACGCCGACTACGTAGTAGACGCCGAGGAGCTCCAGAGGAGGCTCGCCTCTCTGCTGGCCGAGATGCACGGGAAATACCTAAAGTCCACTAGGGAGCCGGACGGGCCCGAGCCCTACTACGAAGTGCCCTGCGGCCCCGGCGGCGTGACGGGCGAGTGCTTGGCCAGACACATAGCCCGCCTCATAGGCGCGACGTGGGTCGAGGTGTGCGAGGGGGGGCCCACGGCCCCCTGCTTCTACTATGGGCCATAGGCATATATAGGGCTGGGCCCACCGCGTTATGGATCTGATCCTGGACGTCGATAAGGCGGCCGAGGTAGCCGACGCGGTCAAGGGGCTGGGCCTCAAGCGCGATAGGTACTTGGACGAGCGCTACTACCCCCCGCCGGACGATCCCCGCGAGCTCCAGCTGGCCTACTTCGCCGCGGCGGTCGCCGTGGACCACAGGACATCGACCTTCGGCCCCTTCGAGGGCTATATAGATGGCGAGTTCTTCCACGGCGCAGACGCCCTCTGGCGGCTGGCGAGGAGGGCCTACCCCGAGCTCTTCTCCCCGGAGCGCCTAGCCTCCCTCACGCTCGAGGAGGGGATGCGCCTCTTCTCCATAGGGGGCAAGGCCGTGTGGGACCTAGGCGTCCGCGTCTTGTTGTTGAGGGATTTGGGCAGGAAGGCGGCGGAGGCTGGGGGCTTCGCCAAGTGGCTAGACGTGGGCTCGGTGGCGGAGCTCGCCGAGAGGCTCAAGAGGGCTAGGGCTTATGAGGACCCCGTAAAGAAGAAGGCGCTCCTCTTGGCCAAGTTCCTAGAGGGGAGGGGGCTCCTCAAGTTCTCGGATCCCGCAGAGCTTCGACGTCCCCGTCGACAACCACGTCTCGCGCATAGCCTATAGGCTCGGCATAGTCGACGCGGACTACGCCTGGCTCTTCTCCGGGGTCGAGCTCACTAGGGAGGAGGACGTAGAGGTTAGGGAGAAGGTCAAGCTGGCCTGGAGGCTGGTCTCCCGGTTCTCCGGCGTAGACCCCTTCACGCTGGACGACTTCCTCTGGTCCTTCGGCCGCACGATATGCACTAGGGATTCGCCCAAATGCGGCCAGTGCCCCCTCAAGGCCGTCTGTAAGGCTAATAGGCTGGGCCAATACCCGCCCGAGCACGCCCACAGCCTCACCTGGTATTACTAATGGAGATCCGCGCAATCGCCCTAAACACGCCTTGGGACGACTTAGGCAAGGTCCCCGTCTTCCTGGAGTCCGCGCGCCGCCTAGCCCCCCGCACCATAAGGGTCTCCATCACCACGCCTCCGCCCGGCGAGGCCCGCGGAGTCCTAGAGGAGTTGAGGGACATGGGCGTGGAGTACGTCGCCTTGGGCGAATACGGGGGCGGGGACCTCCTAGAGCTCGTCGAGGAGCTGGACGCCTTCGCCGTGATCACCTCGCCCGACCGCTACGTCTCCCTCCTAGGCGAGCTGGAGAGGCGCGGGAGGCCGGAGCTGGCGAGGAATATAGCCCTCTCGCTCGGCGGCATCGCCTACAACTCCCCCTACTACCCCGCCACGGCGGTCAACGACCGCGGGGTCTCGATCTCTCTGCTGTACCCAGACGATTTGAGGACCATAGGCGACGTGGCCGCCGCGCTTAAGAGGGGGGCCTCCATAGGCGAATCCCTGGCGTTCGCCATAGGGGAGAAGCTCCTCGGCGTAGACGGCTCCCTCTCCCCCTGGGGCGAGGCGTCGGTGGCCAAGGCCGTCGAGAGGCTCTTCGGCGTGAGGGTGGGCGAGTGGGGGACCCACAGCGCGATTAGGGCCATAAACGAGGCCATATGGGCCTCGGGGGCTCCCCTGGTGGGCTTCAGCGAGGTCATGCTGCCGCTGGCCGAGGACGAGGGCTTGAAGGAGCTGGCCCGCTCAGGCGAGCTGGGGCTGAGGGACCTAGTCTCCTACTCGGCGGTCTGCGTCGCCGGCGTGGACATGGTCCCGCTTGAGTTTGAGCCGAGGGCTTTGAGGCGCCTGCTGGCAGACCTAGAGGCCTTGGCCAAGACCAAGGGCAGGCCCATAGGGGTGAGGGTGTTCCCAGCGTCGGGGGAGGAGTTCGACGTGCCGGGCTTCGGCAAGACGCCGGTCCTTAAGCTGGGGGCTCGCTGAGATCGAGGGCCTCGGCCCCTATGGGGCTCCGCCCGGGCGCCCAAACGCCGCGTCCGCCCAGCCGGCCGTCAGAAGAGGCGCCTAAACTTCTGGAGGTTGTTGGGGAGGAGGACCTCTGCGACCTCGCCCGGCGCCTTCCTCAACAACATCATTAGGACCGACTCGACGAAGCTTGGGTCGACCCTCACGTATTTATCCACTTCGTCCAACACCTCGGGGTACCCCGTGACGGTGGAGGAGGTCGCCGAGAGGTAGGCGAGGACCTCGTCAACCCCCGCGCCGGAGAAGTCCAAGACCTCGGCCCTTATCGCGGTCTGGGAGCCGGGCGGGCGGTAGTAGGCCACTTGGACCTCGCCGAGGAGGGGCAGATTTGGATAGCGCCTCCCGCTGAGGACCTCGGCGAAGTTGGCCCTAAACTCCTTAATCCTCTGGCAGAGCCTAGCGGCCCTCTCGCCCTTGGGCGCGCGGCCCCCGGAGGCGCAGGCGAGCACCTCCTCCCTCTCCTCCCTCCCCTCGCATTCGGCGTAGTGTATCTCGGCCCACTTGGGCAAGACCTCCGAGAGCTTCCCCAAGACGAAGTATTCGCCCGGCCTCAACACCAGCGTCGCGGCCGCCCTATCGTTGACGGGCAGACAGCCCCCGTAGGCGGCGGAGAGGAGCCGGCTCCTGACGCGCTTCGCCACGGCGACCAGCGCCACGCCCGCGGCCTTCGCCGCGCCGAGGAGGGAGTCCACAGCCTTATTCGCCTCCTCGTACTTGCCGCCGGGCACGGCCAAGTTAAACGGCAGGGGGTGGACCGCGATTTCGCCGTCTAGGATCAATACGTCGAAGTCCTTCGCGCCCCTGGCCCTCTGCCTCAAGAGCCGCGCCGCGAGCCTCCTCTCGAGCAACGCGGCGAACCTAGACACGTCGGACTCGTCTCTGTCCTCGAAGTAGAGCGCGCCGCTGAGGTGTTTGTCCACGCCCTTCCCCCGCTCCCTCCCCACGTAGCCGTACGCGACGACTGTGAAGACGCCGCCGATCAGCTCGAGAGGGGGGCTGCCGTAGGAGGAGTCGACCGCGTAGGCGAAGTGCTCGGCCCTAGGCCTCCCCAGCTCCTTCACCTCCACGCGCCCCCTAATCTCCTTGATCCTCTCGGCGAGAGAGGCCAGCCTCTTGAGGCGCTCCGCGTTCTTCTCCACGTCGAAGGCCACGGCGTGTAGGAGCTCGGGCTCAAGCCAATATTCTATGTCCTCCACGCACCCTCGAGCCCCCCTATTTATATACCCGGCGGCTCACCTGCCCCTCTCGGCGCCCCAGACGAAGATGTGTAGCCTGGGGGTAATTCTGAGCCCCAGCGAGGAGGCGTAGTCCCATATCTCGGCGAGGACGGCCCTCTGCTCCTCGGGGCTTTGCGAGAGCGGCATTAGGAGGGCTCTATCCCTAGGTATTCCGGCCGCCTCTATGAGCCTCAGGGCCTCGTCGACGTCGGCCCTAGAGCCGACGACGAACTTAAACCACGCCTTCTCGCTCCTCGGGTAGAAGCCCGAGAGGGCGTATCGGCGGACCCCCGCGTTCGACAGCTTGGGCGATACGTCGTAGTAGTCCACGCACCTATCGACGCCTTGAGTAGGCGCGTAGGCCCCGCTGGTCTCGACCTCGACTTCGCCGAACTTCCTCAAGCCGCACAACAGCTCCTCTAGGCCCCTCCCGGCCCATATCATGGGCTCGCCGCCCGTCACCACTAGGTGCCTCCTAGGGCCCAGGGCCTCGACCTCGGCCAAGACCTCCTCGGGCGCCAGCGCCTTGCCGGCGGCGACGTCCCAGGAGTACTTAGTGTCGCAGTAGGCGCACCTCAGGGGGCACCCGGCCAAGCGGATGAAGGTGGCGGGCTTGCCCAGATTTACCCCCTCCCCCTGGATAGAGTTGAATATCTCGACGACGGAGAGCCTTATATGCACGCGTTGGCCAAAGTCGCCTGGCACTTAGCCGCGAGCTCCCTCGGCACCTTCGGCACCACCTCGGCCACGATCCTCTTGACTAGGCCCATCTTCTCCGCCATCATCCTCTCCACGACGTCGGCCGTCACCGGCTGGTGGGGGACCCATATATCGTAGTCGGTGACTAGGGCCAAGAGCGCGTAGCACATGCCCAGCTCCCTCGCCAAGTTTATCTCGGGCACGAGCGTCATGCCGATTATGTCGCAGCCGTATACGTCGCGCCATATGCGGCTCTCCGCCTTAGTGCTGAAGCGCGGCCCCTCTATACAGACGTAACAGCCGGAGGAGTGGACCTTGTTATATTTAGAGGCCGCATCGATTAATATACGGCGTAGCTCCTCCGTGAAGGGCTCGAGGCCTATCTGGACGTGGCAGACCCTGGGCCCGTCGTAAAACGTGTACTCCCTCCCCTTGGTCATATCGACGAATTGATCCGGCACGACGAAGTCGCCCGGCGCGTAGTCCTGCCTAAGGCTGCCCACAGCGCTCACCGCTATTATTTGCCTTACGCCGAGGGAGTATAGCGCGTATATATTGGCCCTATAGGGGATTTTGTGGGGAGGATACTTGTGGCCGCGGCCGTGCCTGGGCAGAAAGGCCACCCAACGGCCCCCCACCCTCCCCACTATGACGTTGTCGCTGGGGAAGCCGTAGGGCGTGTGCATCTGCACCTCCACCGGCGACTCGAATATGCCCGGGTCGTATAGGCCTGAGCCGCCGATTATGGCCAAGTCGGGGAGCTCCTCGACGCCCAGCTCCTTGGCGCTCTTAGGCGGAGAGGTGAGCTTGACCACCGCCATAGGGGCCGGTAAAAGCCCGCTATTAAATATAAAGCCGATATATACGCCGTGGAGGAGTTCCTCAAAGCTACGCCGAGCGAGCTGGTGAGGAGGTACGGCGCAGTTAAAAGGGATTCGTACTACGAGGTGCCCGCCCTCAACGCCCCCTGGGTATTCGCGAGGCCGTTCGCCGCGGAGCTGAGGCCGGGCGTGAGGTATAGGCTGGAGGGAGTCTCGGCGTCCTTTAGCGGCAGGGGCGAGGCGTACATCGTCTTGACAGACGGCGAGGTCGGCTACGGCTTTATATTGGCGCAGGGGAGGCGGAGGATGTTTAAGTGCATCAGGAGGCCCTACGCCGCCCCCCAGGGCGTGTCGCCGCCCGCGTATATTAAGATCAAGCCCATGGCGCTGACCCTCTCCGACTCGCCCCTAATAGAGTGCGTCGACGGGCCCTTGGCCGTTAAGGCGGTCGCCGTCCTCCCGGCCGCGTATTCAGTATATAGGTCCATGTCCGTGGCGTTCGGCGCCTTGTCCCTCGCCGAGGTCAAATAGACGTAATCTTTATAAGGTGAGCGCGATAAGGAAATTAGAATGGGCGTAGAATTCCCAGACAAAGACGCGGAGGATCTGGTGTCGCAACTACTAGGCGGCTCTGAGGAGAACGAAATCCTCCAGTCGATCACTAAGGAGAAGGCCCTAATCCACATACGCCTCGAGAAGCGCAGAGGGCATTTAGTCACCATAGTGGACTTCGGCAACTCCGACGACGCGAAGAAGCTCGGCATAAAGGACCTCGCCCGCGAGCTCAAGAAGAAGCTGGCCGCGGGCGGCACCATAAGGGACAGCTGGATAGAGATACAGGGGGACCACAGGCAGAAGATAAAGAAGATGTTGGTCGACATGGGCTTTAGGGAGGACAACATAATCGTCGAGGAGGAGGTAAAAGAGGTTTAATGCTTGAGGAGGCCAAGAGGCTCGCGGAGGCTGGCGATTATAGGGGACTTGCCCTCCTGTGCCTCAAGGTCCTCGGGGCGAGGGATTGGGGCGAGGGCTGGGCCAAGGCGTCGGAGCTGGCTGAGGCCAGCAGGGAGTATGTGATTCTGAAGTTCCTCGCCTCGGCGTATATACTCGCCTCCGAGTACGGCTCGTCGCTCACGGAGGCCGGCCGGGAGTTCTTGGCGCGGGACTTGGCCGTCTGCGTAGAGAAGGTCCTACAAATTATGTCCCAGC
>JZWT01000048.1 GCA_000960885.1 Thermoproteus sp. AZ2
AGGCCGGAGCCCGCCTCCGACGGACGCCTAGCCGAAATAGCTAAGGGCGAGGAGGCCAGAATATTCGACAAATTGCTACACACAGAGGCCGGCGGGGTGTCCGTCTACGAGCTGAAGGCCCGCCTCCAAGACACCATGGAGGAGCATTACGGGCCCTTCCGCCAGGAGTCTAAGATGAAGGAGGGATTGCCAAAGCTTAAGAAGATAAGGGAGGACTTCGCCAAGATCAGGATAGTGGATGGGAGCAGGGTGTATAACCAGAACTTAAAAGACGCCCTAGAGCTCGACGGCATGATAGATGTGGCGCTCGCCATAGCCCTCGGTGCTTTGGCCAGGCAGGAGTCGAGGGGGGCCCACTACCGCCTAGACTACCCGAAGAGGGATGACGCTAATTGGCTTAAGCATACCTTGGCGTATTTCCGCGGAGACGAGATGGAGCTCTCCTACGTGCCCGTGAGGATCACTAAGTGGACTAAGTTCGAGGAGCGCAAGTATTAACATGCCAGCCGTAACCGTTAAGGTCAAGCGCTTCGACGGCAAGCGTAGTTGGTGGCAGGAGTATAAAGTCGACGTCAAGAGCAGGAGGATAAGCGTGCTCGACGTCTTGTTGAGGATAAAGGAGGAGCAAGACCCCACGTTGGCGGTGCGCTACAGCTGCCGTATGGCCATATGCGGCTCTTGCGGCATGGTGATAAACGGCGTGCCCCGCCTAGCTTGTCAAACTCTCTTGACTGAAATAAAGGGGGACGAGATAACCGTAGAGCCTATGTGGAATCACAGAGTAATTAAGGACCTAGTAGTAGATACAGAGCCTAATTTCCAGAAATTGAGGGAGGTTAAGCCGCACATTATTAGAGATGTCAAGGAGATCTACGAGTCGGATAAGGAGTTCGGACAAACCGCGGAGGAGCTGGACAAGTACTACAACTTCGCCTACTGCATAGAGTGCGGGCTCTGTATGGCGGCGTGCCCCGTGGTCTCGACAAACGAGCGCTTCCTAGGCCCCATGGCCTTGGCGGCCGCCTATCGTTGGAGCGCCGACAGCAGGGACCGCGGCTGGCTGGAGCGGGCGAAGATAGTGGACTCCGACAGAGGCGTGTGGAGTTGCCACCTAGCCTATACGTGCTCGGCCGTCTGCCCGCGCGGAGTGGATCCGGGCTTCGCAATACAACTGCTTAAGGCGGCGCTGTTAAGGAGGGCGAAGAGGCTATGAGCGAGCGTCGAACTATACAAATAAATCAAGAGGAACAATATAGGCCTATGAGGGCTGGAATGGGCGCTGGGGAGTGGTTTAGGCTAATAAACTACGAAAGGCTCTACTTCATGATACAACGCATAAGCGGCCTCTATATGTTTTTCTATTTAATCTTCTATAGAGTATTATTTGATGCGTTCGTGAGCCCCAGCCTCGTATCGAGCTTCGACCTAACGCCGGCCGGCAAAGTCCTCGCAGCGTTGTTCCTCGTGTTTCTGGCCTTCCACGGCCTAAACGGCTTCCGCATAATACTAATCGAGTTCGGCGTCATAAGGGGCTGGCCTCTGCGCGATCCGATTAAAAACGTGCCGGGGCTACGCCGCTCTAAATCGCACTTAGTCTACAACATCTTGATGATAATAGTGGCTATAATCGCGCTGATATATCTACCCTACCTAGTGGCGTTCGGCGGCGTGTTTAGGCCATGAGCGAGGGCACAATACGCCTAATATTCCTCGCGCTCGCTCTATACGTAATAGTGATGATAGCCGTGGTCTTCTTGGGCTTATTGCCCATGTACGTCCCCCTAAGCGAAGTCCTCAGCTCTAACCCCATCACGGTCTACCCCGAGGGCGTGGCCAAGGTAAACCCAACGCTTAAGGTCCTCGAGGCCACCATAGCGGCGGCTTGGAGCACTCACGGCATATTGGGCTTTAGGAGATTCCTCTCAGACCTAGCGAAGACCGAACGCGCTATGAGGGCCGTTAATTGGCTGACCGTGGCATTGCTGGTGGTCCTAGTGCCCATAGTGATCTATGCGATAATGATAATATAACAACTTTTTAACCGAAGCCCAAAGGCAATTGTGCGATTTAACGAGAGAGCCGCCGGCGCTGTGGTGTACTCGGCCGGTCGGATCCCACTTTATTTATTACTCCACAACCGCCTAGGCTGGGATTTCCCCCACGGCCTTATCAAGCCCAATGAGACCGAGGAGGAGGCGGCGCTCAGAGAGATATACGAGGAGACGGGGCTAAAGGTGGAGCTAATGCCTGGCTTCGCCGAACACGTGGTCATAGTTTTCTCCAGGAGAGGCAAAACCGTATATAAGGAGATAGTCTTCTTCTTAGCTAAGGCGGCCGCCACCAGCGTGAGGCTCTCGAAAGAGCACGATAAATACGCCTGGCTCCCCTATCGGGAGGCCTTGGCCAAGCTTGCCAGAGACGAAATGCGCTGGGTGCTAATAAGGGCTGACGAAGTGGTGAGGACTAAGGCATCGCCATGAAGATGTCCATAGTGCTCAGGGGCGATTTAAAGATGTCTTGCGGGAAGGCGGCGGCGCAGGCGGCCCACGCCGCGGTGGAGTGCACGCTTAAGGCGCTTAAGGGCAAGTGGAGGGAGTGGGCGGAGGAGTGGCTCGCCGAGGGGCAGAAGAAGGTCGTGCTGGCGGCTGGGAGCCTCGAGGAGCTCGAGGAGCTGAGGAGGAGGGCCGAGGCGGCGGGCCTGCCGGCCGAGATAATCCAAGACGCGGGCTTGACGGAGTTGCCGCCCGGCACAGTTACGGCCCTCTGCGTTGGGCCTGCGCCGGATAACCTAGTCGATTCCGTGACCGGGAGGCTTAAGCTCTATCGTTGACCCTAACCCTTAGGGCCTGCTCCATAAATACGCGGTCTGCCTCCTTCAGCTTACCCCTGACCTTCACCCTCACGGAGAGCCCTCTGACCTCGA
Source organism: Thermoproteus sp. AZ2 (assembly GCA_000960885.1). Classification (GTDB taxonomy): domain Archaea; phylum Thermoproteota; class Thermoprotei; order Thermoproteales; family Thermoproteaceae; genus Thermoproteus. The sequence goes on from JZWT01000048.1 coordinate 2,924, forward strand.
CCTCGCCCCTATACCCCCTAGCCGCCAAGAAGTCGCCCACGTCGCCGACGTCTACCTTAAGCCTCTTGGGGTCGCCGCAGGGCCCCCAGTTGCAGAGGGCGCAGGCTTGCCCATGCGCCGTTATGTTGGCGGAGCAGGAGGCCGGGAGCACTTGGAACCCGAGGGTTTTAGCCATCTCGACTAGGCGTCCCTTAGGGTACTTAATGGGGATTTGTCTCCGCTCACTGAGAGGCCCTCTTACGTAGGGCGCCACGTCTACCCCGAAGGACTTAAGCCTAGCCATAATGCTGGGCGTCACGCGTAGAGTGCCGAAGACGACTCTGCGGTAGCCTAAATCGTAAGCGACTCGCAACAACTTATCCGCCTCGGAGTCGGTAACGCCGGGGATAATGGGCCTAACGAAGAGGGTCACCGAGACGCCCCGCCTAATTAGCTCAGCCCCGGCCTCAAGCCTCTCCACGGGCTTAGGCGCGCCGGGCTCCAGCCTGCCCGAGAGGTCCGTTACGCTTATCAGTACGTCTAGGCCCCTCTGTACCTCGGAGAGCTCCAGTGGGGGCCTCATCTTAGTCGATACTTGTATGGGGTTGCCCAAGTATTGGGCTATGGCCCTCAGATAGCTTAAGGAGTGTGAAGCCACAGATGGCAAGAAGGGCTCTGTAACCGAGCCCGTAGCTATTAAGGTCCCCCACTCGCCCACAGCGACGTAGGGATTTACGGCGAGGGCGTAGGCGAGCTGTAGGGGCGAGAGAGGGTAGGGCTTTATGGAGCGGGGGAAGCCCATCGAATAAATATAACAATAGGCACAGCCGACTGGACAACCCACGCCCGTGTGGACGGTTATGCCGCAAGCTATAGGGCGTCTCTTCGCGTGTGGGTCGGCCTTAGCCTCGTCAACCTCTTCGCCTAGAAGCCCCGCGAGCTCCTCGGCGATCCGCCTCTTGAGCTCGTAGGCCTCTAAAAGGCGCACTAGGCCCTCCTCACGTATATCTTGGCCTTGGCCTCCTCTATCTCCCACTCCTTGACGTAGCTGTCTTGAGGCCCGGCGCCCAGCGCAAGCTTAACGGCTCTCACCTCCCCCGATATGTATTTGCCCTGGCTCTCCACCGCCTTTTTCAGCCCCTCGTCGTCCGTCTCCACGTAGACCTCGACGTCGTCGTTGACGGCTAAGTTCATCTCCTTCCTCATAACCTGTATCCTTCTGACGAGCTCGCGGGCGAGGGCCTCGTAGTATAGCTCGGGCTCTAGCTTGGCCGGCACACAGACGGCGACCCCCCTCTCCTCGTGCCTCACGTAGTCGTCCCCGCCGCAGTCCCCGGCCTCTACGGACTTGGCGTTGGCCAAATAGGCCAGCAGAGAGGCGTATTTATCGAGGCGCCTAGCCCCGTTGACTACCACGCGCGATACGGGCCACCTCAGCTTTATGCCAGCCTTATTCCTGGCCTCAGCCACTATGGAGAATACGTCGAAGAGCTCCTCGTATGCGGCCAAGAGCTCCTCATCTACGGGGCCGGGCTCGGGGTATTGGGCCAAGTGGACGGACTCAGGCGCCGCAGCGTCGTATTTCTTGACGAAGGACTGCCAGAGGTACTCGGCCACGTGCGGCACAAACATCGAGCCCACGACCAACGCGGCCTTGATGGCGTGGAACAACACGGCGTAGGCCGCGTATTTATCCTCGCGCGGCTCCTCCGACCAAACGCGCCGCCTCAAGAGGCGGATGTAGCGGTGGCTTAGGGTCTCTACGACGAAGTCTAGCCAGGCCTTAGCCGCGTTGTGGAGCTCGAAGGACTCCATATATTTCTTCACGTCGGCGGCCATCTTGTTGAGCTCGGAGAGCAGCCACCTATCCTCGTCGAGGGCCTTGCCGAGCCAGTCCTCCAGCTTATACCTATCCGCCGAAAATCCGTCCAGCTCCATGTAGGTGTCGGCGAACTTCACGACGTTCCAGAGTATGTTCAACTGGCTCACTGCGCCCTTCACCTCGTCTACGTCGAAGCTGAGGGTCTCCCAAGGAGCCGCCTTGGTCAACAGATACAGCCTCACGGGGTCCGCGCCGTATTTGGAGAGGAGGTCCTTGGCCCACACCACATTGCCCTTGCTCTTAGACATCTTCTGGCCGTACTTATCCACTATGTGGCCTGTGATTAGGACGGCCTTATACGGGGCCCTGCCCGTGTAGACCATAGAGGAGGCCAATAAGGAGTAGAACCAACCCCTCGTCTGGTCTATGGCCTCCGTGACCCAGTCGTAGGGGTACAGCCTAGACCAGAGGTCCCTATTGCGCTCCCCGTCGACGGCCGCGATCCACGCGACGCCGGAGTCCAGCCAGACGTCCATGACGTACGGCTCCCTGACCCACTTGTCGCAGTCGGGGGTCTCTATCACCACTTGGTCTATCCACGGGCGGTGTACTAGCCAGAAGTCGTCGACCGGCGGAAGGCTCTTCGCCAGCCTCTTCAACTCCTCTATGGAGCCCACGACCAGTATCCGGCCGTCTTTTTGGCAACGCCATATGGGCAAGGGCGAGCCCCAGACGCGGCTCCTGCTTATATTCCAATCGCGCGCGTTTTGGACGAAGACGTCGAAGCGGTCCCTCAGCTTCTCTGGGTAGACCCTCACCCTCCTCAGCTCCTCGTACATATCGCCCCTTATCTTAGATATACGTATAAACCACTGGCGGTCGGCTCTCAGAATCAGCTTAGTGCCGCAACGCCAGCAATGGGGGTACTCGTGCCTAATAGTGGCCTTGTAGACGAGCAAGCCCTTGGCCTCTAGGTCTTCGACGACCTTCTTATCTACGTCGAAGACGTACATCCCGGCGTATTTGCCCCCCAGCGAGTTGTATACGCCGTTTATCTCGACGCTGTTCGTCACGTTTATGCCGTGGCGTTGCGCCAGCTCGAAGTCCTCGGGGCCGTGGCCCGGCGCTATGTGCACTAGGCCGGTGCCTTGCTCGAGGGTCACGAAGTCGGCGGGGTAGACCTGGTGCGCCCTGGCCGCCCTCTCGGGCACCTCCTCTGCCAACGGGTGGACGTAGCGGAGGCCAGCGAGGTCGGAGCCCTTCTTGACCTCGAGGATCCTCCACTCCTTCACGCCGAAGAGCTGCATAAGCTGTTGGACGAGCCCCTCGGCTAGCCACCACCGCTCCCGCCTCCCTCTCCAGAGGACCTCGACCTTGGCATAATTAAAGTTGGGGTTAACGGCGACGGCCTCGTTGTCGACTATTGTCCACGGCGTCGTGGTCCAGACGACTAAGTACTCGTCCTCAGCCCCCTCGACTCTGAACTTGACGTAGATAGACGGGTCCTCCCTCTCGGCGTAGCCCAGATCGACCTCGTGGTCCGACAAAGACGTCTCGCAACGGGGGCAGAACCACAAGACGCGGTAGTCCTCCGCCAAGAGCCCCCTCTCGTAGGCCCTCTTAACTACGCGCCATGTGTACTCGAGGTAGTAGGGCCTACGGGTCTGATAGGCGTTTTTTAGGTCTAGCCAAAGGCCCAGCCGCCTAGTCCCCCACTCCTCCCAGAACTGCAGATAGTAGTCGTCCAACGCGTTACACTCCCTCGAGAACTTCTCCAAGCCCAGCCTCTCGATATCCTTCTTGGTCTTAAGGCCGAACTTCTGCTCGATCTCGAGCTCCACGGGCAACCCCTGCATATCCCAGCCGCCCTGCGCCCAGACCGAGTAGCCTTGTAGCCTCCAGAAGCGCAACACCACGTCCTTATAGGTGCGGCCCCTGACATGGCCCACGTGCGGCATGCCGTTGGTGGTCGGCGGTCCCTCTAAGAATGTAAAAGTCTTTTTGCCCGGGTCGAAGGCCCTCCATTTCTCCTCAACGCGGTTTTCGTCCCAGAACTTCCTGACCTCCTCCTCTACCTTAAGCGGGTTATAAGCGCCGGAGAGCTTCACAGGTTGATCCCCATAGACCCCCCTTAAAAACAATTTTTATATATTAGCGCGCCGTTGGTCTAGGCGGAGTTTCATCTCCGCCCAACCCGACGGGTTACATGCCCGCCTTTAACTTTCAACGCGCCGAGTACTTAACGGAGTCGCTAATGTTATGAAGATTTTCAGTGCCCCGGCCGGGATTTGAACCCGGGTCCTGGGCTCGAAAGGCCCATATCCATAGCCGGGCGCTGAACTCCTCTAAACCCTTTGACCGGACTAGACGACCGGGGCTAGATAGCTTTATCCCACCGCTTAAAAGTTTTACCCGTTCTAGCACCTCGAACACCTCTTTAGAGGTTAAGGCTCGGCACAGTGATTTAATTACTCGTTGTATATTTCTCGTGGTTTCGCCGTTCGACTGGCGCTACGGCTCGGAGGAGGTCCGCCGGCTTTTTACTCAGCAAGGCATAATCGACGCCTACGTCGAGGTCGAGAGGGCCTTGGCGTGCGCGCTGGAGGAGCTGGGCGTGGCCGAGAGGGGCTGTTGCGAGGCGTTGAAGAAGGTCTCCGTAGGCGCTGAGGAGGTCTACGCGCTCGAGAAGGAGTTGAAGCACGACGTGCTCGCGCTGGTCTTTCTGCTGGAGGAGAGGAGCGGTTGCCGCTTCGTCCACTACGGGGCGACCTCCAACGACGTCATAGACACCGCGTGGGCTCTGCTCATCAGGAGGGCCCTCGACGTCATTAAGCGGAGGGCCAGAGACGTGGGGGAGACGTTGAGGGGCCTGGCCCTAAAATACGCCGGTCTCGCCGCGGTGGGCCGGACCCACGGCCAGTGGGCTGAGCCCATAACCTTGGGGTTTAAATTCGCCAACTACTACTACGAGCTGTCCATAGCGTGTGGGGCCCTTAGGGCGGCCGAGGAGCACATTAGGGCTAAGATAGGCGGGGCCGTCGGCACCATGGCCTCTTGGGGCCCCCTAGGGCTTAGGCTCAGGGAGCTCGTGGCCGAGAAGCTCGGCGTGCCCTACCACCCCATATCGACTCAGGTGGCGCCCCGCGAGTCCTTCGCCTTCTTGGCCTCGGCCCTAGCGCTCTTGGCCGAGGTGGCCGAGAGGTTGGCCATAGAGATCCGGGAGCTCTCTAGGCCGGAGATAGGCGAAGTGGTGGAGACAGGGGGCGGTGGGTCCTCGGCGATGCCCCATAAGGCTAATCCCACGAACAGCGAGAGGGTCGTCAGCTTGGCCAGGCTCGTGAGGGCCTTGACCATAGCCGCGCACGAGAACGTGGCTCTGTGGCACGAGCGCGATTTAACCAACAGCGCGAACGAGAGGGCTTGGATACCCGAGGCCCTTCTGGCCGTGGACGAAATCTTGTCCGCCACCGCCAAGGTTTTGAGGGGGCTTAGGGTGGATGAGGAGAGAATACGCGCGAATTTAAACGCCGCTCTGCGCGAGATAACCAGCGAGTTCGCCATGCTGGAGATGATAAGGAGGGGCATGACCAGGAGGGAGGCCTATGAGGCGGCTAGGAGGGGCGGAGGGGCCGGCGAGCTGCCGAGGGATTGGCCCGTCGAGGAGCTCATAAAGGGCGCGATTTCCCAGCCCTTGTGCTAAGGCCCGAGTTTGGCGCGCCGGAGGTCAACCACTTGGTCCGGCTCGGGGCCTGTGCCTATTAGGGTTATGGGCTTGTTGAGCTGGTCCTCCAGCCAATCCACCCAAGCCCTGGCCTCTTGCGGCAGGTCCTCCCACCGCGTCTTGCCCGCCGCGTCCTTGTAGAGCGCGTCGAGCTTAGTAATAGCTATCTGCGTCGGCGAGTTTAGGGCAACGGCCCTCTTAGCGAGCTCTAAATTAAACGGCGCTACGCGGCGCGGGCGGCCGGTCACGGCCCCCCTCTCTATCCAGCCCCTCCTCTCGGCCTCCTCCGGCGGGAGCTCGCCGGGCAGAGGCCCGCCGCCCACCCTAGTGACGAAGGACTTGAAAACTAACACCACCTCGTCCACGTCCTTAGGCCCTACGCCCGCCTCGCTGGCTATGCCGGAGGCCGTGGTGTCGCGGCTGGTGACGTACGGATATGTGCCGTGGTATAGGCTTAGGAAAGTGCCCTGGGTCCCCTCTATCACTACGCCCTTGCCCTTCAGCTCTTGTATTAGGGCTGGGACGTCGGCGAGGTAGGGCGACAGCTCGGGGAAGTCTCTCGCCAGCCTCAACCTCCTTAAGACGCGATCCACCATCGCCGCGCCGACGCCCTGCCCGGTGGAGCCTATCGCCTTCATGAGGTATTCGTCGGCCCTCTCCCTCTCCACGTGGGCCTGCTCTATCACGCCAGCTCCCTCGTCCACCTTAACCCTGGCCGCCCCGTATTTCTCGGCCTCGGCGAAGAACACGTCCAGCCTTATGAGCGCGCCCGGGGCCACGGCCAAAAGCGAGGGGCCGACGAAGCAGCTGGGCAGAGTCCTCAACACGTGTTGTACTCCCCTATACACCACCGTGTGGCCCGCGTTGGGCGCCCCCGTCCTGACGCAGAGCGCTGGGGAGTCGCGCAACGCTAGATACGCCGTTATTTTGCCCTTGCCGGTGTCGCCGAAGAGGCCGTCGACGACGATTGTTATCACGAATCGACACAAACCCTCCTATTTATCTTTTAAGTGATATATTAAAAAGGCGCGCGGGCTGTGTAATATTCGCGGAAATATTTTTAAAGGGAATTATTAAGATGCCGGTGATAAGTCAGTACCTAGCCCGGCTAAAAACCCTGGACAGATATATAGGCTCCTTCGACGTCGCGATCGTCGGCGCGGGGCCCGCGGGCATGTTCGCCGCGTACGAGCTGGCGGAGGCCGGGGGGTTTAAGGTGGCGCTCATAGACGGCGGGCTTAGGGCCTCGCAGAGGGTCTGCCCCATCCAGACCCCGCTCGAGAGGTGCACTTTTTGTATCCCCTGCCACGTTATGTACGGCGTAGGCGGCGCGGGGACCCTCAGCTCCGGCCTAATTAATTTGCGGCCCGACGTGGGTGGGGATCTACAGGAGATAGTGGGCGATTGGGACAAGGCCCAGGCCTTGATAGACTACGTGGACTCGGTCTTCCTCAAATTCGGGGCGCCCGATAGGGTCTACGAGCCGAATATGGAGGCCCTCGTGAAGCTCTCCACAATAGCTGCGAGGGTCAACGCCAGGATTATACCGATTAGGCAGAGGCATATGGGGACGGACGGCTCTAAGAAGGTGGTGGAGGCCATGACCGACTACTTAATAGGCCGCGGCGTGTCTTTAATGACGGGGACTTGGGCCCTAGACGTCGAGAAGGCCGACGGCCGTTTCGTCGTCAAGACGAACCGCGGCGTAGTGGAGGCCTCCGCCGTGCTCCTAGCGCCGGGCAGAGGCGGCGCCGAGTGGCTCGCCGGGATTTTAAAGAGGCTGGGCGCCAAGCTCGACTACGGCCCCATCGATATAGGCGTGCGCGTGGAGGTGCCCTACGCCGTCATGGAGCCCTTGACCAGCGCCGTCCACGACCCCAAGGTATCCTCTACACCTCAAAATACGACGATAAGGTCAGGACCTTCTGCACGAACCCCAAGGGCTTCGTCGTGAAGGAGGTGTACTCAGACGGCACCGTGGGCGTAAACGGCGAGGCGTATCTGGAGCGCAAGAGCAACAACACAAACTTCGCCTTCCTGGTCACGGTGAAGTTGACGGACCCCATGGAGGATACTATAGAGTACGGCAAATCTATAGCCAGAATAGCCACTAAGCTGGGCGGCGGGAGGCCGTTGATACAACGCCTCTACGACTTGGAGAGGGGCCAGAGGTCCACTTGGGATAGGATCAGGAGGTCCAGCATCTCGCCGACGCTTAAGGACGTAACGCCCGGCGATATCTCCATGGCTCTGCCGCACAGAATAGTCGAGGACATATTGGAAGGGCTCAAGAGGCTCGACGAGCTGGCGCCCGGCGTCGCGAGCCCCCAGACCTTGCTATACGCGCCCGAAATAAAGTACTACTCGCTCAAGCCCTCTGTCGACAAAGACTTAATGACGTCGGTCCCCGGCGTATTCGTGGCCGGCGACGGCGCGGGGCTCTCCAGAGGCATCAACGTCGCCGCGGCGACGGGCGTCTTGGCAGCGCGGGGGATCATCAAGTACCTAGGCCGCTCTTAGGGCGGAGGCCTCGATGCGCCCTCCTCAGCCGCCGTAGTAGCCGCACATGCGGCAGTACCCCTCCTCCAACCTATATCCGCATATTGGGCACGGCCTCTCGTCGTCCCTCTCGTAGCTGAGGCCGCGGCGGCGGAACACCGCGTAGAGGTACTTGGCCGCCCCCGCCACGGGTATATCGGCTTGGACCCCCTCCGCTTTCTCGGCCAATAGGCCGTATAGGGCTCTAAAGCCGCTGCCGACCTCCAGCGGGTCTTTACGCCTCCACACCACATCCCTCGGCAACAAGCCGTCGAACTGCCTCCTGACGATGTATTTCCCCACCCCGTCCTTGACCTTCTCGGCGGCTGGCACTGAGAGAGCGTACTCCACAACCTCCGGGTCTAGGTAGGGCGCGCGGACCTCGACGCCTAGGGCCCTCCCGATATCGAAGGCGCAGAAGTACCACCTCTTCGTCAGCCGCCTTATATACACATCGAGCTCATCAGGCGGCATCTTGGCCATGTAGTCGTACCCGGCGAATAGTTCGTCGCCCCCATCGCCGGTGCAAATGCGCTTTATGCCGAGCTTAGCCGCCAGCCCTATGCCTATATACGCGGCGGCGCAGTTCACCACCTCCATGGGGTTGAAGACCCGCAATATCCCTACCACTTCGTCCACCGCCTTCAGCGCATCCTCTTCGCCGGCCCAATATATGGCCACGGGCAGGCGTAAGGCCCTCGCGACCTCTAATAGATAGGGCACGTCCGCCCCCGGTGAGGGCGCAAACTGCGTGTTGAAGGCCATGGGCCTCAAGCCGGCTTGCACGAGGGCCCACGCCACCGTCGACGAGTCGAGGCCTCCCGACAACAAAACGCCGTCGCACCCGGCCCTGGCCGCGGCCTTGACCAAGAGCTGGGGCAAGCTCATGCCACCTCGGCTATTACGTAGTCGCCGAAGGTCCTAGCGCCGAGGCACCTATACCCTATAGAGGCGCCCAGACGCTTGACCTTAACGACTAGGCTGTGGTACTCGCCGCGTTCTCCGATGGGGTCTACCCCGAGGCGCCTAGAGGCCTCTAAGAGGCGGGGCCCGTCCCCGGCGCCCACTCTGCTACAGACCAGCTCGGCGGCGTCTGCCCTCGCGCCGATGATCAAGAACTCGAGCTCCTCCAGCTCCTTTATGAGGATCTCCGCCGGATCGAGGCCCCACAAAGGCTCCCTGAGCCTCGCGCCCGACTCGGCCGCCAGCCTCTCCATATACTTCAGGTGCTCCTCGACGGCTTGATCCCCAGCTATTAGCTCGGAGACCCCGAGCCTCCTAAGCAAATCGACCTCCTCTTGGAACTCCCTCCCCCTATTTACTCTATAGATCACGAGGGGCACTTTGAGGGCGTTGGCCAGCTCCACGACCTTGCCCATATTTAATAAATGGGGCGAGGGCCT